>CAYNOE010000020.1:0-19151 GCA_964398745.1 uncultured Lachnobacterium sp. | reverse complement strand
AAAGAGTCTTGCAATAAAAAAGTTGAAGTGATAAGCTTGATATACAAGGAGAGATTTGATATGTTTTTTAATCAGGCAGGAAAGAAAAAGAAGAAAACACAAACCGGTCATACGGGGGAATTTGAGACGAAGGAGACAAAGCAGCAGTCTTCGGGTAAAAATGGGCCGGAAAAAACCATGTTCCTTACACCGGAGGAAAAATATGTTTCCCGGCTTGAGGATGAATACAGTACTGCGTCAGGGCAGGAAATGGAAGTGGACCATTACAGCGAGGGAATTATTCAGGGAGATCCGATTATCATAGACGGTCCGGATTATCTTCTGTATATCAACGAAACACGCATGGAAGTCCTGCTTACATTATACCGCCGCTTTTCCATGGAGGAGCTTCACGGACTGTTAAAAGAGAACGGGATTGTTTTCGGCATCCGGGAAAAAACGCTCGAAGAGCTTGCCGGGGGAAAGCAGAATTATGAGGAAACGACAGTCGCGTCCGGTATAGTCGCAAGGAATGGCCGTGACGGTTTTTTTGAATACCATTTTAATACGCATCCTGCAACAAAACCGATTATTATGCCGGACGGTTCGGTGGATTATAACGTGCTGGGCAAGATTGAACTCGTGACAAAGGGGCAGCTTCTTGTCACTTATCATGCGGCATCGCCGGCCGTAAACGGCAGGGACGTTCTGGGAAATACCATTGAAGCGTATGAAGGAGTGGAACAGCCGCCGTTACAATGCAAGCGCTGCGAACTGGATGAAGACGGCAGCAAATATTATGCCGGAACGGAAGGAAATGTCACGGTGGAGGGAAGATGTCTGACCATTACGCCGCTTTATGTGGTGGACGGCGATCTGGATGCCGCCACCGGGGATGTGGATTTCCATGGGGATGTGCTTGTACAGGGTAACGTATTTGCCGGTGTTACCGTGAAAACAACCGGAAATATTACCGTAAACGGGCATGTGGAAACAGCGAACCTTTTTGCGGGAAAGGATGTTATTTTAAAAAACGGAATGCAGGGTTCCGGAAAAGGCGTTATCCGTTCAGGCGGAAATGTTATGGCGCGTTTTTTGGAGCAGACACAGGTTTACGCCGCAAATGAAATTAACACGGGGGCGTTACTGAACTGTGAGGTGGAATCAGGACATAACGTGGTGGTAGCCGGGAACCGGGGTACTGTCATTGGGGGTACGGTTAGTGCGGTAGAACAGATTTCTGCGGCTTCGGTCGGAAACCGTGCCGGGGTAACCACGCAGCTTGTCATCGGTCTGGATGCCGAGTTTAAGCAAAAGATGGAGGAAGTTGACCGTCTTACGGAAGAATACCAGAACAGCATAACAGATGCCGAGCATTCGCTGGAGAGGATTACGTACCAGCTTAGGAACCAGTCTGCCACACCTGAGTTAAACAAGCAGAAAGCCGAGCAGATGCGCAGAAAAATCAATTGCCAGTTAAAATTAAAAGAGATTGCCATGAAGCGGGAGCGGTTAATCGATATCAACCGGCGTTCCGTGAATGGAAAAATCGTGATCAGCGGGCTTGTCAATATCGGGAGCGTGATTATTATAAACGGCGTGCGGGAAACGTTGCATTCAGAGTACAGGGACGTTACTTTTAAAAAGAACAGACAGGAAATACGCGTCACATCAAATAAGCTGTAAACAGGATAAATTTGAGTTTTTTCTTGACATTCATTTTTCATAT
Organism: uncultured Lachnobacterium sp.; assembly: GCA_964398745.1. Classification (GTDB taxonomy): domain Bacteria; phylum Bacillota; class Clostridia; order Lachnospirales; family Lachnospiraceae; genus Roseburia. The sequence goes on along the minus strand of CAYNOE010000020.1, from coordinate 17,443 downwards.
GGTACAATAGAATCAAACATATGAACAAATGCTCATATGTTTGTATAAAAATATAAAAACGGTCATTTAAAACATTTATCCGTTAAATTTAGGAAAGGAAGGAAAGAAAGATGAAAAAAACGTACAAAATAGAAGTGGACTGCGCAAACTGCGCCAACAAAATGGAGGAGGCGGCAAAGAATACCGCCGGGGTAAAGGACGCCATCGTCAACTTTATGACGCTTAAGATGAACGTGGAATTTGAAGAGGGGGCGGATGCGAAGGCAGTGATGCAGGAGGTTCTTAAGAATTGTAAAAAGGTGGAGGATGACTGTGAAATCTTCCTGTAAAACAGAGGGCAGAGAATATGAATAAAAAACAGAAAAAAGTACTAATACGGATAATCATAGCGGCAGTACTGGCCGCCGCTCTTGGAATCCTCACAAAATATGTCAGGCTGAACCGCTGGCTGGAACTTGGACTGTACATGGTTCCATATCTGGTTATTGGATATGATATTTTAAAAAAGGCAGGAAAGGGCATTCTCAATAAGCAGATATTTGACGAGAATTTCCTGATGGCTGTGGCGACCATCGGCGCAATTGCGCTTTCTGAATATAAAGAGGGCGTCGCTGTTATGCTTTTTTACCAGATTGGAGAACTGTTCCAGGGTTATGCGGTTGGTAAGAGCCGCCGTAACATCAGCGACCTTATGGATATCCGTCCGGATTATGCCAATATCGAAAAGGACGGGAAACTGGAAAAAACAGATCCGGATGAAGTGGAACCCGGAACCGTAATTGTCGTGCAGCCGGGAGAAAAAGTCCCGATTGACGGTGTGGTGGAGGAAGGAAATTCCACCCTGAATACAAGCGCGCTGACAGGGGAAAGCGTTCCGCGGGAAATTCACGAAGGGGAAGAAATCATAAGCGGCTGCATTAATCTGTCCGGACTGCTTAAGATAAAAACCACAAAGGAATTTGGGGAATCTACCGTTTCAAAGATTCTGGATCTGGTGGAAAATGCAAGTTCCAAAAAATCACGTTCCGAAAATTTTATTTCCAGGTTTGCACACTATTATACACCGGCAGTCTGTTACAGCTCTCTTGTGCTGGCAGTCTTTCCGCCGCTTGTGCGTATGCTGTTTCTGGGAATGCCGGCGGAATGGGGCGTATGGATATACCGGGCTTTGACGTTCCTTGTCATCAGCTGTCCGTGTGCGCTGGTTATCAGTATTCCGCTCAGTTTTTTTGCTGGAATCGGAGGTGCCAGTTCAGGCGGGGTACTGGTAAAGGGGTCGAATTATCTGGAAACACTGGCAAAGACGAAAACGGTCGTCTTTGATAAAACCGGTACAATCACACAGGGAGTATTTGAAGTCTGCGGCATCCATAAGGATTCCTGCCGGCAAAAGGACGGGGGCTATTCCGGTGAGGAAATAAGGCTTCTGGAATATGCCGCGCTGGCAGAGTGCCACAGCAGCCACCCAATCAGCTTAAGCCTGCAGAAGGCATACGGGAAGAAACCGGACATGGGCCGCGTAAAGGATGTGCAGGAAATCAGCGGACACGGTGTTATTGCAACGGTGGACGGACACCTGGTAGCAGCGGGAAATGACAGACTGATGAAAAAACTGCAGGTGGACTGCCATGAATGTTCCGGTACAGGTACTATTGTACATCTTGCAATTGACAATGCATATGCAGGGCATATTCTGATTTCAGACATCATTAAACCAAACGCGAAGGCTGCCATGCAGGCACTGCGCAGTTTGGGTATTGACAGGCTGGTCATGCTGACCGGGGATGACGATAAGGTGGCGCAGAAGGTGGCGGCGGCTGTTGGAATCACGGAGGTAAAGAGCAGGCTGCTTCCGGCGGACAAGGTTTTTGCAGTGGAGGAACTTCTGTCCCATAAGCCTGCAAAAGAAGCGCTTGCCTTTGTGGGAGACGGCATTAATGATGCGCCGGTGCTTTCCCGTGCGGATATCGGAATCGCAATGGGTGCGCTGGGGTCGGATGCGGCAATTGAGGCGGCGGACGTTGTGCTGATGGATGACGATCCTCTTAAGATTGCAAAGGCTGTCCGTATTGCCAGAAAATGTATCCGTATCGTATATGAAAACATTTACTTTGCAATCGGCATCAAGCTGGTCTGTCTTCTTCTCGGCGCGGCTGGAATTGCCAATATGTGGGTGGCGATTTTCGCGGACGTCGGGGTTATGGTAATTGCGGTATTAAATGCAGTGCGTGCTTTGTTTGTGAAGAAACTTTAAACTTGTTTGTAAGACGTTTTTTTATGAATCAGGAATCATTAATCAATCAAAGGAGAAACGATGAACGAAGAAATCGAATGCTGCAGTGAGAAACACATTCATGAAGACCTGCTTGCAGTTGTGAATGCCTCCATGCCGGAGGAAAACGAGCTTTACGACCTTGCCGAGCTGTTTAAGGTATTTGGGGATTCCACCAGAATCAGAATACTGTTTGTATTGTTTGAATCGGAGGTGTGCGTCTGCGACCTTGCCGAAATACTGCATATGACCCAGTCGGCAATTTCGCACCAGCTGCGCATTTTAAAACAGAATAAGCTGGTCAAAAGCCGCAGGGAAGGAAAATCCATATTCTATTCGCTGGCGGACGGGCATGTAAGGACCATTATTGACCAGGGGCTTGAACATATAGAAGAAGATTCTTAATTATTATTAAGGTTTTTTTAAATCCGACATTTTGTAAGAGAATCCTGCTATAATCCTTTTTATAAAGAATTTTGTAATGAAACCGGGCGTTTATTGCGCCTTATTTACAAGGAAAGAAGGAAGAAAAATGGAAACAAATGAAACCGAAGTATTATATTCGGACGATTCCCGGCAGGATGGGAAAAAGAAGAAAAAGGAAAGAAGAGGAGGTGCATGGAAGGTTGTTGTTGCAGTAATCCTGATTCTCGGCGTTGCCGGAAGCACAACCGTTTCGGCATTTAATCTGGTAACCCTGAAGTCCTACATAGAAAAAAGGGAAGAGGAAGAAAACCCTGAAACAAAAGAGGATTTTGTCAAGATTGCGGAAAGCTATGAAATCAAACCGACCACGCAGATTTCAGATGCGTACAAATCAGGGGATACGTCGGAACTGACGGATAAAGAAAAAGAAACGCTTGATATGGCAAAGGATGCCATAAAGGAAATGAAGATTAAGGATGGCATGTCTGATTACGAAAAAGAAAAGGCGGTTTATGACTGGATGACCGAATCCCTGCAGCAGGACCAGGGGGCACTGACTGTTATTCCGGCAACGCAGGAGGACTGCGACAACCCATACGGGGTACTCAAATACCATAATGCGGTCTGTGTCGGTTATGCGACGACCTTCCGTATGTTCATGCAGATGATGGACATTGAGTGCAGGGTTGTGCATAACAATGAACGGTACCATTCATGGGATGTCGTGAAGCTGGACGGCGACTGGTACATTACCGATATTTTTTCTGATGCGGGAAACGGAAACTATGCACACTTTAACATGACGGATGACATATGGGGACGGGATCAGACATGGGATCATGATTATTTCCCTGCTGCAACCTCCTTAAAATACAACATGGCATACCAGAACAAAGTGACCGTTGACAGCATATATGATCTTCCGAAGGCGCTCCGGAAGGCGATGGACAAAAAGCTGGGAAGCGTTATGATTGGTTTTAAGCAGAAAATCGAGGAAAAGGATGCCACGGTTGCTTCCACAATCGCAACCCTGGTAGACGAGCAGCTTATGAATGGCAATTTCAAGGATATGCCGTACTGCCTTGGAGGCTATAACTGGCTGAAAGATCCGGAGGATGACGTCTATCTGTTCAGTGTATCCATGGCGGGCTATAATGACAGTGAGTCAGGCAATACAGACCTTTCCGAAAAGGAAATGGAAAAGCTGCGCAAGGCCGTGGAAAAAGCATTTAAGGGTCTGGAATCTTCCAATAATAGCGGCGGTGCGGAGCCGGGCATGGAAAATATGGAGGAAATGGGCACCAATTTATCAGAGGTAGCCGTTCCATAAGAAGAAAGGCGGAAGAAAATTATGAAAAAAATATTACCGGTAATGCTGGTTCTTTCGATGCTGTTTGGCGGATGTGCCAATAACAAAAGCACGGCAGACGGCAGCGGAATAAGTATGTATGACCTTTGCCAGACAATGGAAGCGGCGGACAGCAGCCTTCCGGAAATGCTCTATGCGAGCAGTTCAGAGGAAAACGCCAGGGATCTGTTTGTCAATATTTCAGATCTTGATTACAGCAAGGTGGACAGTTTTTTTGTAAGCTATGCAAAAGAAGGCGGGAAAGCCGATGAAATTGCAGTGATTGCAGTAAAAAACGTAAACGATACCGAAGAGGCAAAGAAAAGTCTGGAGGCACATAAGGAAAGCAGACACAAGCTTCTGGACCAGTATGAGCCGGAAGAAGTCAGCCGGATTGACGACGGCGTGATTTTTACCAGCGGGCAGTATGCGGTGCTGATTATCAGCGAGAATTCCGGTGCGGTACGCAAGGCATTTGAAAAAGCCATATAAATACAGACGGGTAGCAGTCCGGTTCTGCAAAATAAATGCAGCCGGACTGTTACTTTTTTCTCACTTGCACAGGATATGCCATGATGATATGATAAATAAAAAGCATCACCGCAAAGGAAACCGTATGACAGAACTGGAAGAATACTATAATAAATTTAATGAAGAAAAACGTCTGGACAGCAGGCATGGACAGGTGGAATATACCACAAGTATGTATTACATCCATGAATGCCTGAAAAAGCTGGAGGAGACAAAGCAGCCGTCCGGAATAAGGATTCTGGATATCGGGGCGGGATGCGGGCGTTACTGCATCCCTCTTTCCGAAGAGGGCTATGATGTAAGCGCCATAGAGCCGGTAAAGCATAACCTTGGCAGGTTAAAGCAGAAGGGCAGCAGTGTGAAAGCATGGCAGGGGAACGCGCTGAGACTTAAGCGCTTTGAAGACAACAGCTTTGACCTGACGCTTTTGTTCGGGCCGATGTACCATTTGCAGACAAAAGAGGACAAGCTCACCGCGCTTCTGGAAGCAAAGCGCATAACGCGCCCCGGCGGATATATCCTGGCAGCATATATTATGAATGAATTTGCCGTTATTACCTATGCGTTTAAGGAGCGGCATGTGCTGGAAAGCCTGCAGGAGGGAATGCTGGATGAAAGCTGGCACTGCACAAAAAAAGCCAATCCCCTTTATAGTATGGTGCGGCTTGGCGACATTGACAGCCTGAATGAACAGGCAGGACTGAAACGGGATAAAATCATTGCCGCAGACGGGGCGGCAAACTATATGCGTCCGTTTTTAAATGCATTAAGCGAAGAAGAATTTGAAGCTTTTGTGCGCTATCACATGGCAACCTGTGAGCATATGGAGCTTATGGGAGCGAGCGGGCATACGGTTGACATTTTAATAAAAAATTAAATTGTAGATTGAAAATCAGAGAGAAACATGATATCATGAGAACTATAAACTAAGAAATTGTGTTTATAAGGAGGAATGAACTATGAGAGATTTGACAAGTGCAGAAACAATCGTAATGAAAACCATCTGGGATGCAGACCACGAGATGTCGCTGTCCGAAATCGTCAAACGTGCCAACGAGACTTACCAGAAGGGCTGGAAACCGCAGACTGTATCCACCTATCTGACCAAGCTGGTACAGAAAGAGTTTGTTCGTATGCACAGGGAAGGAAGGTTCTTTTTCTATGAAATTCTGGTTGCCGAAGAGGATTACCGGAGTGAGCAGGCAAGGAAGTTTATTAAGTTCTGGGACGAGGGTTCTGTAAATCACTTTCTTGCAGCGTTTTACAAAGGAAAAAAGGTTACGCAGGAAGAAAAAGAGGAACTGAAAAAAGTCATTGATGAACTTGATTAATCATTTATTTTTTGGAATGCTGCTGATGACGCTGACGGGAACAATTATTTTGGGTTTCTGGAAGCTTCTGCAGCAGTTCTTAAAGCGGTATGGATGCTGTCAGTATGCATACCGCTGCTTATTATATTTAATTTCATTCCAGGGGGCTGTTCTGGAAGATTGCAGCGTATACGCTGTTCGGTAAATTCAATTTTTATTGTCTTTTAGGCTGGTACGAAGGGAGAGGAATTGTGATGAGAATACTGGTAGTTACGAAGGACAGGCCGTTTTATACGCAGATGAAGGAATGGATTACCGATTACTGCGAGGATGGCAGGGTACGGATTGAAACAGATTTTGCGGCTGGAAACCAGATGGCTGCAGAGAAATTTGAACTGGAAAGCTATGACATTGTTTTCGCTGGTTCCCGGCAGGAACCGATGACAAAAGAGAATGTATGTGAGCTTCTGGAAAATTATTTAAGGGAGCAGGCATCTTCGGATGACTGGTTTTCATATGAAAGTCAGGGAAAACAGATGTACTGCAGAATCTCTGATATTCTCTATTTTGAAAGCGAGGAAAAGAGAATCCGCATGGTAAGAAAACACGGGGAAGACAGCTTTTATGGAAGTATAAAGGAACTGGCGGGGCAGTTAAGCAGGCAGAGGTTTTTGCGATGCCACCGTTGCCTGCTGGTAAACTATGACCATATCGCAGAGTGCTCGGAAGATGGGATTGTGCTTTCATGCGGCGGGGTTCTTCCGGTCAGCAGACGCAGAAAGCAGGAGGTTATGGAGCAGCTGCAGGAACTGGAAACCGTTTAATGTACATAAAAAAATGGATTTGTACTTGGTGTTTGTCGATGTATGTGGTAAAATAAAACTAATATGTCGAAAAAGTACATGGAATTTAAACAAAGGACTATGAACCGAATACGAAAATACAGGGCAGTCTTTTTATGTATTCTGCTGTGCGGATGCAGTCTGCCGGAGCAGGAAGCTCTGGAAGAGAACAGTTCCGGACCTGCGCAAACGGTAGCGCAGACGCAAAAAGAGCCGGAATCAGAAAGCCTGACAGAAAAAGCTTCCCAGGTACAGAGGGAGCCTGAGATACAGACCGTGACGATTACTGCGGTGGGGGACTGCACACTTGGACCGAACCAGAAGCAGGGGTATGCGGGTTCCTTTCATGAATATTATGATAAGTATGGAGAAGACTATTTTTTTGACGGCGTGAGGGATATTTTTTCTTCGGATGATTTTACGCTGGTCAATCTGGAATGCGTGCTTTCCACGTCAGACAACCGCGTGGAAAAGACATGGAATATGAAAGGAAAGCCGGAGTACACGGGCATCCTGACAAACAGCTCGGTGGAAGGCTGCAGCCTTGGCAACAACCATACGTTTGACTATGGGCAGCAGGGACTGGATGATACAAGGCAGGCGCTTAATGATGCCGGGCTTGTTTTCGGGTTTAATGAGCATACTGCGGTTTATACGGCAGAATCCGGCATTGTCATCGGGCTTGTTTCGGCGAGCCTTCTGTCTGCAGATAAAACACACGAGGAATATATAAAAAAAGGCATAAAAAAACTGCGTAAAAAAGGCGTGGATCTTGTGATTGCAAGCTGCCACTGGGGAATCGAGGGGGAGCATTACCCAAACAGCTACCAGAAGCAGCTTTCGCATAAAATTATCGACTGGGGCGCAGATGTGCTGATTGGCTCGCACCCGCATGTGCTGCAGGGCGTGGAGCTGTATAAAGGAAAAGTCATCTGTTACAGTCTGGGGAATTTCTGCTTTGGAGGAAACAGGAATCCGGCTGACAAGGATACTGTTATTTACCAGCAGACTTTCACGTTTGTGGACCATATCCTGCAGGATGGACTGCAGGCGGATATTATACCGTGCAGGCTCAGTTCCACGGACAGCAGGAATGATTTCCGGCCGGCAGCCGTTACGGGAAAACGGAAAAAATCCATCCTTTCGAAGATGAATGAATATTCCAGTCCCTACAGCGGGGTGGAGTTTGGCAGTACCGGTAATCTGGGGATAAGAGAAGAAAAAAAGTAAGGGGAATATGCGCATGAATATAAATTTTGATAATCATACCATAAAGCAGGGAAAGGTTCCTACAGTGGATGGCTGTGAAAACCTTGGGGAAGGATTAAAGCCGCTGGACAGGATTGGGGATTTTGACGTCCGGCCGGGGTTTTTCCGGATGAACGGCTCCCACCAGACGACAGAGGGAGTCAGCTTTACCATCAGTTCCCACGGGGCAACAAGCTGTACGCTTCTTCTGTTCCGCCCGATGGAATCCGAACCTTATGCAAAAATCCGGATTCCGGAAAACTACCGGATTGGCGACACCTATTCGATTCTGGTGTTTGGCCTTAAAATAGAAGAGTTTGAATATGCATTCCAGTTTGACGGTCTGTATGAACCGGCAAATGGCAGGCTTTTTAATAAAGATAATGTTATTCTGGATCCGTATGCACAGGCAGTTACCGGACAGCGGAAATGGGGGGAACGCCCGGAAGGAAAAAATGGGTTTGTATACAGGGCAAGAGTGGTAAAGAGCAGCTTTGACTGGGGAAATGTCGGACAGGTCAATCATCCGTTTGAGGATCTGGTGATTTACGAAACACATGTACGTGGTTTTACCAAAGATTCTTCCTCCGGCGTTACTGCACCCGGAACTTTTGAAGGCCTGCGCCAGAAAATTCCTTACCTGAAGGATCTGGGAATCAACGCGGTAGAACTTATGCCGATTTTTGAATTTGATGAAATGGAAAGCGCCCGCATTGTAGACGGGGAGCAGCTTTATAATTACTGGGGTTACAATACAGTGTGTTTTTTTGCGCCGAATACCAGCTATGCATACAGTAAGGAACACAACCATGAAGGGGATGAATTAAAGCATCTGATCCGGGAACTGAAGGAAAATGGGATTGAAGTTATTCTCGACGTTGTGTTTAACCATACGGCGGAGGGAAGCGAGGACGGGCCGTGCTTCTGTTTTAAGGGAATCGACAACAATATTTATTATATGCTGACTCCGGACGGGCATTACTATAATTTCAGCGGTTGCGGAAATGTATTAAACTGCAACCATCCGGTTGTTCGGAATTTTATTCTGGACTGTCTGCGTTACTGGGTGGTGGAGTACCGTGTGGACGGTTTCCGTTTTGACCTTGCGTCCATTCTTGGAAGGGACCAGAACGGGGCGCCGATGGATAACCCGCCGATTCTGGAGGCCCTTGCGTTTGATTCCGTGCTTGGCGATATGAAGCTGATTGCGGAGGCATGGGATGCAGGCGGACTCTATCAGGTGGGAAGCTTTCCTTCCTGGAACCGCTGGGCGGAGTGGAACGGACGTTACCGCGATGATATGCGCTGTTTTTTAAAAGGAGATTCCGGTTTTGCCGGGAGTGCGATTACAAGGATTACCGGTTCTCCCGATATGTATGATTCGGAAAGCCGCGGATACAGCGCTTCAGTCAATTTTCTGACCTGTCATGACGGCTTTACGCTTTATGACCTGTACTCCTATAACCAGAAGCATAATGAAAAGAACGGATGGAATAACAGTGACGGGGATAATAACGGGCACAGCTGGAACTGCGGGCAGGAGGGGGATACCGATTCGCCGGAAATCGAAGCACTCCGCCGCAGGCTTGTAAAGAATGCATTTGCCGCGCTCTTATGCAGCAGGGGACCTGCAATGTTTTTGGCCGGTGATGAATTCTGCAATACGCAGTTTGGCAACAACAACGCATACTGCCAGGATAATATCATCTCATGGCTGGACTGGAGCCGTCTGGAGAAGTATAGTGAGATTCATGATTTTGCACGATTTATGATACATTTCCGCGCGGCGCATCCGATTCTGCGCCGGGACACGAAGCGGGCGGCATGCGGACGGCCTCTTGTCAGTATCCATAACGGGGAGCCGTACCGGAACCATACGGATTTTAATACGCATCTGATTGGAATCATGTATGCGGGACGAAACCAGGAGGATACCGAGGACGACATTGTGTTCTATGGCATGAATTCCTACTGGGAGCCGCTTAACATGAGGATACCGGATCTGCCGGACGGTTATCACTGGAAGCTGCAGGTAAACACTTATGTTGAATATAAGGATGGCGTGGATTTATCATCCGTAACGGAGCACAATGGAAACCAGCTTCGCATACCGGAACGTTCCACGATTATTCTGACTGCTGAAAGGGATAAACCGGAAGAAAAAAATACACACGCAGAAGCGGATGCGGCTGAAACGGTGTAAACATTCCTGCAGACACTGCCCTGTCTGTTTTAAGACCGATGGGGCAGGCTTATTTGTGGTGTTTTCCCATACACACAGATAATTTTTAAAGAAATGTAACTATTCAGAACCTCCTGGAATAAGATAGCAGTTTCGTCATGCTTGCATGTAAGAAGCTGCTATCTTATTCCAGGATGGCTCGAATAGAGCCACCATCCCATATATGAGTAAAATTAGTCGTGAAGCGACGGGAAAGCACGGTTGGCCGTGCGCTTTTACGAATATATGGGATGGGGTTCTGAATAGTTACAAAGAAATTTTTGCTGAATTTTTAGGGCTGGTCTTTCAGCCCGATCAGATAATCGGCAGACACTCCCAGAATGCCTGCAAGGGCTGCAAGGTCAGTTACATTCGGGGAACGCCTTCCGGTGCGGTATCCGCTGATTGTAGAGGTCGATACATACATTTTGCGGGCAAGTTCCTGATTTGAAATATCCTGACAGAACATAATCTCATCCAGACGTTTTCCGAACTCTTTGAATTTGTAGCTTTCGCTGGCTTTTTTATCCGAAAGTATTCTCATAAAATGATTGTAAAATAAGTATGCTGGGAAAAAATAAAAAAACGCGATTCGCGTCTTTATTCTTGAGAAATAAGAAAAATCCGGAAAATTGGAAAGAAAGGAAGGTTTAAGTCCAGCCGCCGTCAAGAGTAATAATCTGTCCGTTTAAATATGTGATGCCTGTAGCAAGTGAAAGGGCGAGTTCGGCAACTTCAAAAGCAGAACCCATGCGGCCGGCGGGGATTTCATCAATAAGTGCTGCCCGTTCTTCCTGTGTGAAACAGTGGTTCATGTCTGTGTCAATGACGCCGCATGCAATTGCGTTTACACAGATGTTGCTTGGGGCGAGTTCCTTGCCGAGTGCTTTTGTGAAAGCATTCACTCCCCCTTTGCAGGCGGAATAGGCCACTTCGCAGGAAGCGCCGGTATTCCCCCAGACTGAGGAGATATTGATGATTCTGCCGGCCTTTGCCGATACCATGGAAGGTACGACAAGGCGGCAGGTAGAGAATACGGAAGTTAAATTGACAGAAACAATACGGTTCCAGTCTGCGATATCCATATCCGTCAAAAGACCGATATAGGAGATTCCTGCGTTGTTGATTAAAACATCCAGATGTCCGAAAGTATCAAGCGTCTGTGATACCATTTTTTCCACAAACAAAAAATTTCCGACATCCCCGGTGAATGTGAGAACCTGTATATGATACTGTTCCTGCAGCTGTCTGGCCAGTGCAGAAAGCAGGTTCCTGGAAGTTCTGCAGCAGAGACTGAGGCCGTATCCGGCTTTTGCAAAGGTAATGGCGCAGGCCTTCCCGATACCGCGGGAAGCACCGGTAATGAGTGCGGTTTTTTGCATGTTTTGTTCCCTTCCTGTTGGTATAATTTGTATATTATAGCGTTTTAGTAACTATTCAGAACCCCGCCTCATATATTCGCAAAACCGCACGACCAGTCGTGCTTTCTATGTAATAAGGAGGGACCCGCTTTGCGGGAAGATTCCTTATTACCTACTTCTTTTTACTCATATATGGGACGGTGGCTCTATTCGAGCCACCCTGGAATAAGATAAACAGACTCTTACATGCATACATGACGATTCTGCTTATCTTATTTCAGGGGGTTCTGAATAGTTACGCGTGTTATTAAATATAACATGCATTTTTTATTTCGGCAATAGAAGAATTAAAAAAAGTACTGGACAAACTGGAAATTATATGATAGGATAATAGGGCAGTCGTGATTTGCACAAGCAATTATTTTTGTTCGCAAAAATAATTACATACGGCGCGTGGCTCAGTTTGGTAGAGCGCTGCGTTCGGGACGCAGAGGTCGCAGGTTCAAATCCTGTCGCGCCGACTCCTTGGCAGGGGCACCTCAGAGGTTTTCCGTTGGGAAGCTTCTGGGGTTCTTTTTTGTTCCTGGCTGATGAGGCCGGGGGATAGTACAGGGTGGAATTTTAATCAAATTTTAATCTAACCTGTATTTTCATTTAATTTTGTTCTGTTAGTATATCATTATCAACACAAAACAAAATGAATGGAAAAGAGGAAAAAACTATGGAACAGTTTGAAAAAGTTGACAAATTACGGGAACGTGCAAATGTAAGCTATGAAGAGGCAAAGCAGGCACTGGAGGCATGCGGCGGCGATATTCTGGATGCAATGATTTATCTGGAGAAGCTTGGGAAAACCAGCGGGATGGCGCGAACCGGATTTACAGCATCCGGACAGGAAACGCAGCAGGAAAGACAGGAAGAAAAAGAAGGAAAAAAATCCTTCGGGGATTTAATGAAGCAGTTCGGACACTGGTGTGTGCGCTGGATTGAAAAGGGAAACCGGAACAGTTTCTGTATAGAACGCATGGAAAAGGAAATTTTAAGGGTACCCATCACGCTGCTGGTTGTGCTGCTGGTCTTTGCATTCTGGGTTGTGGTACCGCTTATGATTATCGGTCTGTTTTTTGACATGCGTTATCATTTCAGGGGACCGGACATTCGAACTGTGGATATCAACCAGGCAATGGATCATATGGCAGATGCCGCTGGTAATATAAAGAGCGATATTGTGGATCAGGCATCCGCTGGAGAAAAATAGGGGACCGACCATGGATACAACAATACTGATTGTGGAAGATGAGGAACAGATTGCCCGGTTTCTGGAGCTGGAGCTTAAGCATGAGGGATACCATGTACTGAAAGCAGTAAGCGGAAGGGAAGGCCTGGCGCTTGCCCAAAGCGGACAGGCGGACCTTTTAATACTGGACGTCATGCTGCCGGAGCTGAATGGATTTGAAGTTTTAAGACGGCTGCGGAAAATATCGGATGTTCCGGTAATTATGCTGACCGCAAGGGATGAGGTGATGGATAAGGTCGCCGGGCTGGACGGCGGGGCGGATGATTATATGACAAAGCCTTTTGCCATTGAGGAGCTTCTGGCAAGAATCCGCCTGGTATTAAAAAAACGGGTGCAGGCTGTCCAAAAAGAAGAAAGTGTACTGGCATATGGTGCGCTGGAGATGAATCTGGCGCGCCATGAGGTGCGTTACGGGGATGATGTGGTGGAACTTTCGCCCCGTGAGTTTGACCTGCTTAAGGTGCTTCTGGAGAATAAAAATATCGTGGTGTCAAGGGATACCCTGCTCGATAAAGTCTGTGGTTATGATTATCTGGGAGAGACCAATCTTATTGATGTGTATGTGCGCTTTCTCCGCAGCAAGCTGGATGATGTATACCGCGTAAAAATCATACAGACTGTGCGCGGCGTCGGTTACTGTATCAGGGACTGAAATCATGGAAGCAGAAAAAAAGAAAGAGATGAAAAAGGTAACTTCCATTGCATGGCGGATTAACCGGCAGCAGGTCTGGTATATGGCGGGAAAATATCTCGCCATGGATTTTATGGTCTGTTTTCTGCTGGTTATAGTCTTTGTTTATGGAATGGATGTGCAGAAACTGGGGGATTTTTCGCTGGAATATTCCAGGAAGCTGATTGCAGGGGAAAATTTAAAAGGCATGCTGTACCAGGTCTGTTCAGCGGACCAGGGGCTTTTATACCAGCTGCCCATTGGACCGTGGCTGTACTGGCTCAGGATTGCAGGGGTGTTTGTGCTGTTTGTGCAGATTCTGGATATTTTCTCCCTGCTCATGCATGGAACAGGGCGTGTGCGCAAAAAACTGAAGCCGTTAGATGAAATTGCAGACAGGGCCCGTGAACTGAAAGATCTGGTGGTGGATGAGAATAAATACCGGAATCTGGAGGATGCCATTGCAAACCTGCAGGTAGAAACGATGGAAAGCGGTGTGCATACCAATGACAAGGAACTCCGCGGGATTGAAAACGCGCTGAATGACCTTCTGGAGCGTATCCGCGTGTCCTACAGGCAGCAGACGCAGTTTGTTTCAGATGCATCCCATGAGCTGCGCACGCCGATTGCGGTGATTCAGGGCTATGTCAATATGCTTGACCGCTGGGGCAAGGAGGATGAGACTGTGCTTGCGGAGGCGATTACCGCGATTCAGAATGAATCAAACCATATGCAGAAGCTGGTGGAGCAGCTTTTGTTTCTGGCAAGAAGTGATTCCGACCGCCAGAGCCTGGACATGAAAAAGCAAAAGCTGGATGAAATCATGGAAGAAATTTATGAGGAATCCCGTATGATTGACGAGGTGCATGTGTATATCCTGCAGAAACGGGAACCGGTACAGCTTTGCGGCGATTTTGATATGTTAAAGCAGTCGGTTCGCATTCTGGTGGACAATGCGGCAAAATATACCGCAGACGGGGAAGAAATCATTCTGCGCACCGGAAAGACAGAAAAAGGCTTTGCGTATTATGAGATTCAGGACAACGGAATCGGAATGTCACAGAAGGATTTAGAGAGGGCATTCGACCGTTTTTACCGGGCGGACAATGTACGTTCCGGCAGAACCGGCGGCACAGGACTGGGGCTGTCCATTGCAGAATGGATTACTGAAAAACACCAGGGCAGATATGAGATTATCAGTATGGAAGGACTTGGAACCCGTTTTCATGTGGAATTTCCGGCATGGGAGGACAGGGCAGTAAAGGACGGAGAGGAAAAATGAGAAATAAAACAGAGAAAATCGAAAAAACGGAAAAAACAGAAACGACTGAAGGAATGGAAACAAAAACAGGTGAAGTAAAACAGACTTCAGGCCGGAAAAAATCAATTATCGAATGGGGAGTTTATTTTCTGGTTCTGGCAGCATTGTTTATCGTGTTTCATTTTTTTATTATGCTCGGGAGGATTCCGTCTGAGAGCATGGAGCCGACTTTGATGGTGCATGACTGGACGGTGGGCGACCGCAATGCGTTTAAGGATGATACGCCCCAGCGGGGGGATATTATTATTTTTTACTCGGATGAAGACGGGGAGCCCTCGTCGCTTGTAAAACGTGTGATCGGTATGCCGGGCGAGACGGTATCCTTTGTCGGAAACCGGGTGTATATCGACGGGGAGCCGCTGGACGAGTCTGCGTATCTGGATGATTCCGTGGAAACGGAGTGTGATGAGACCTTTACTGTGCCGGAAGGATCGTATTTTATGCTGGGTGACAACCGGGAGATTTCCCTGGATTCCCGTTACTGGGAGGATCCTTATATCACAGTGGATGATATCCAGTCCAAGGTGCTGTTTGTGATACCGTTCCATAAGCTGCCGTGGTTTTAGTTTTGTAACAGTTCGGTCAAAGGCTGAACTGTTACATAGGGAAACGCTGATTAAATCAGTGTTATAGTTACCCGCATACCGCTAAATGTGGTATAGTGTAATCATCACGATACTAAGGATGGTGTACAGGCATGAAACAACAAACATTTAGCGATATTGAATATTCCAACCGCCGCAAAAAGGTCAGACGGGAGGAGATCTGCAGTGACGAACATCTTTCAAAAGTGGAGTTCCGCACAAACAGACATCCATTCAGCATCAGGGTCCCGGATTCCTGCAAAGGCATCAACTGGGACAGGCAGACAGAAAACCGGAAATCATCCACATGCTGTAAAGTGGAACATCCATTCCTGACCGTCAAGAAACAGTTCGGGTATGCCAAAGTGGTATACCGCGGCATAGCCAGGAACATGAACCGGTTCCATATCTTGTTCGCCAGCGCCAACCTGGTCATGTGTGCCAGGGCAGGGAATTCTGCGGGGCATAAGTGCGCCCATTTTTAAGGAATCCCATAAGAAAACGGGAATTCAGGAGGGTATCCACAGGAGACTGATGTCAGTATCACTGTAAAATATGACCGATAAGGTAATTGGTGTGTTGACCAATTCATTAATCAGCATTTCTTCAGCTTTCTCTGAAATGATCAGGATAAACTTTTAAAATTACAAAAATATGTCTAATTATCTGAAATATATGAGAAATTTCCGCTTCTGTGAGTTAGAATTGTTTTAAAAAACTAAACACATAGGAGAAATGGGATATGGAAAAAAATCAACCGGAATGGAAGCGCTGCACCAGGCATTTGAAGAAAACGGAATTTTATCTGATACTATAGAGTTAGGGGATTCCCTGATTCTGAATAGTTACGAAGAAAAAACAAATGACATCCCGGTAGCGCAGGAGATCCTGCGTCTGATGGACCTGGGGAACACGATTGTAACAGCAGATGCCATGAACTGCCAGAAAGATACCGTTGCAGCGGTCACTTCCCAAAAAGGTGATTATGTACTCGCGCTGAAAGGGAACCAGCCTCTTTTTTATGATGAGGTACGGAATTATTTTGATGCAGGAACCAACCCTGGAAGACCTGAAAAAGAAAGAGGGCTGTTATAAGAAGACAACAGAGAAAGAACATGGAGGGGACAGCGGTCCGTGAATACTACATTACAGAGGCTGTGGGATGGTACAGCGAACGGGCGAAGTGGAAGAAACTGCGCAGTTTCGGAGCTGAGTATAAAAAGCTTAAGAAAGCGGACGGGACGGCCGAAGGGGAGAAGAGGTATTATATTTGCAGTACAGGGGCAGATGCCAGTGAGTTTGAACGGGCAGCCAGGGGGCACTGGGGAGTGGAAGTGAAGCTGCACTGGCATCTGGATTTTACATTCCGGGATGATAAAAACACGAGTATGGGAGAGACGGGTGCAAAAAACCAGCAGATTATGAAAACGGGATTGAAAAGATGCTGTTCATGCTTGACACTGAAAGGACTAATAGACCTTGTGTTTCATGAGGGCGTGGAATATAATAAAGGTATGGAAAATGAATTACAGAATTGTATAGAGGGAGGAAAATCCGGTAATGAATGAAATTAAGTGCCCGCATTGTGGAAAGGTATTTAAAGTTGATGAAAATGAAATGACAAATATTATTAGTCAGGTAAGAAGTCATGAATTTGAGGAGGAAGTCAAACAAAGGGAAAAGGCATTAAGTGATAAATTCGAGTCCGAGATATCACGTATTCAAACCGAAAAGGAGTCGGCTGTAAAAGAAGCAAAATTGAATGCAGAAAAGATTTCTGTGGAAAAAATAGCTGAACTGGAAAAGAAACTGGGTTCCATTGAAATGGAAACAGAGAAAAAGTATTTGGGACAAATCGCGGAATTAAAAGACAAAATTGCAGAAAAAGAGATTGCACTTACTAAAACAATTACAGAAAAAAATGCAGAGCTGGAGCAGGCGAAAATTCAGTCTGATGCAAAAATTGAAAAGATTAAAACTGAAGCGGAAAATATGGAAACAAAGCAGCAACT
>CAYNOE010000019.1:1495-23735 GCA_964398745.1 uncultured Lachnobacterium sp. | reverse complement strand
AGGACCAGCTGGCACGTCTGGTTGCAGCAGGAGCTGTACAGCCGATTATTGAGCCGTATGCATCATGGATTGCAGAAAACAACGATGAAGGTTCTGCAGCAGCTGTTAAGTCCGGTGATATGTCTTATGCATTCCCGATGACATCTGATAACGGATATTTCTTATTCTATGATAAGAGTGTTGTTACAAACCCGGATGCCCTTGAGGATATCATTGCAGACTGTGAAAAGGCAGGAAAGAACTTCTACATGGAGATTAATCAGGGATGGTATATGCCGTCATTCTTCTTTGGTACAGGATGCAAGGGTGAGTATGCGACCGATGCAGATGGTAAATTTACTTCATGTACCATGGATTATGCTTCTGACAAAGGACTTGTTGCATTCAAAAAGCTTATTGAACTCGTTGAGTCAAAGTCTTTCCAGAATGGTTCATCCTCTGATGATGCAACCAACTATGCAGCAATTGTTACCGGTACATGGAATGTGGCTTCTGTAAAGAAAGCATTTGGTGACAACTACGCATGTGCAAAGATGCCGGAATTCACAGGTTCTGACGGACAGAAATACCAGATGAGCGGTTTCGGTGGATTTAAGATGATGGGTATCAAACCGCAGACAGAAGAAGGCAAGCTTGCATTATGCTACAAACTGGCACAGTATCTGACTGATGCTGACAGACAGGTGGCACGTTACGAGAAGGTAGGCTGGGGCCCTTCCAATAAGGATGCGAAAAACAACGATGCAATCAAAGCTGATCCGGCCCTTACTGCTTTAGGAGAGCAGCTTCAGTACTGCATTCCTCAGGGACAGTATCCGAACGATTACTGGACACTGTCAACATCGCTTGGTGATGACATTATTTCCGGAAAGATTTCATCCAAGGACAGCGATGACGATCTGATGAAGGCACTTCAGAACTTCCAGGATACTTGCATGGGATATGCAAAAGCAAAATAATTAGTCCAAGATGATGCTGGGAGGTAAGGGGGAAGCCCCCTTACCATCCCGTTTTACCAAATGGGGCGATGGAGGTATTATGAAAGATAGTAAAAACAGCGGCAAGGTTGCAGGCTTTTTTAAATGGATTGGGAGAGATATTGCGGACATTGGTGTGACCTTTAAAGAAGGCGACTGGATGACGCGGGTATCCTATCTGATTATGGGATTCGGACCTCTGATGCGTAAGATGTTTGTCAGGGGTATTGCATTACTGGCAACAGAAGCAGCGTTTATCTGGTATATGATTGCTTTTGGTGGAGGGTATCTGGCAAAATTCACAACACTTGGTACGCAGGAAACCGGAATCGACATGAATACGGGACTCCGTGTTTATGGCGACAACAGCTTTATGATTCTGCTTTACGGTCTTTTGACGATTGTCATAATTTTGCTGTTTATTTTTGTATGGCGTTTGAATATCCGGGAAAACCGCAATGAAGAGCTTAAATTAAAACAGGGACATCCGCTTCCGACAGTCAGACAGGATCTGCATTCCCTGCTGGATTCAAATTTTGACAAGACATTGCTGGCGCTTCCAGTGGCCGGTATTTTCATCTTTACGGTGTTGCCGATTCTGTTCATGATCTGTGTGGCATTTACAAATTATGACTACAATCACCAGGCACCGACAAAGCTCTTTACATGGGTGGGGGTTGAGAACTTTAAAAACTTGTTCAGCTTTGGTTCTGCAGGCTTTGGTTCCACATTCTTCCGTGTGCTGGGCTGGACTTTAATCTGGGCATTTTTTGCAACTTTTTTAAACTACTTTGTCGGCCTTGCGGTTGCAATTCTGATTAACAAAAAGGGCGTAAAATTCAAAAAGCTCTGGAGAACAATTCTTGTTATGACGATTGCAGTACCACAGTTCGTTTCCCTGCTGTATGTATCCAAGATGTTTGCCAAGGACGGACTGATTAATGTATACCTGATGAGGTGGGGGTGGATAGACTCGGCAATACCGTTCTGGACGAATCCGATGCTGGCAAGGATTGTCATTATTCTTATCAACCTCTGGGTAGGTATCCCGTATATCATGCTGATTACGACCGGTATTCTTATGAATATCCCGGAGGATCTGTATGAAAGCGCAAGGATTGACGGAGCCAATGCATGGCAGATGTTCCGCAAGATTACATTGCCGTATATGCTGTTCGTAACAGGACCTTTCCTGCTGACACAGTATACGGGTAACTTAAACAACTTTAACATTATTTATCTCCTGTCAGGCGGCGGTCCGCAAAGCCAGAAGCTGACCGGAGGCGCCGGAGGCACTGACCTTCTGGTTACGTGGCTGTACAAGATGACGATTAATGACACGAACTACAGCATGGCAGCCGTAATCGGTATTATGGTGTTTGTGGCAACGGCGGTTATATCCCTGGTAGTTTATGGTATTTTACCATCAGTCAAAGATGAGGAGGGATTCCAATAATGGCAAAAGAACGAAAATTACACAAACAGCATACAAAGGCAAGCAATACCGTGGCGCATATAGTGCTTGTACTGATCAGTATCATCTGGCTTTTTCCATTCGTATGCGTTGTACTGCAGAGCTTCCGTTCCTTTGAACTGGAAAAGGGCGGTATGGTAGACTACCTGCTGCCAAAGCATTTCTCACTGGACTCCTATAAATGGCTGTTTGGAGGGGAAAGTCAGTTTTTACGCTGGTATGGAAATACGCTGATTATTGCATCATTTGTTGCAATCGGCCAGACAATTATGGTACTTATGGTAAGTTACGCGCTTTCAAGGATGCGTTTTAAGGGTCGTAACCTTCTGATGAGGGTTTGGCTGATTCTCGGAATGTTCCCGGGATTCCTTACCATGATCTGTCTGTACTTCCTGTTAAAGAACTTTGGGCTGACACAGGAAGGTGCAATTCCGGGTTTGATTTTAATCAGTGTTGCAAGTTCCGGTATGGGATATTATGTATGTAAAGGATTCTTTGATACGATTCCGAAGTCCCTTGATGAGGCTGCGAGAATTGACGGGGCATCCAGGGCGCGGATTTTCATGACCATGACAATTCCGCTGTCCAAACCGATTATCATTTACACAGCCTTAACAGCGTTTATGGCTCCATGGTGTGATTACATTTTTGCATCTTATGTTGCATTTGGAAATAGCAAGAGCTACAACGTGGCGGTTGCTTTGTACAACTGGGTAAACGTAAAGGATTACCAGGGGTATTTTACAAGGTTCTGTGCCGGTGGCGTACTGGTAGCCATTCCGGTTACAATACTTTTTATGTGCCTGCAGAAGTACTATGTAGAAGGAGTAACCGGTGGTGCAGTAAAAGGTTAAGAGGTATTTTTATACTTTACAGTCGGCGGTTCCGTTTTTTGGAACCGCCGTTTCATTTGCCGTCAGGCGGATTTTGCATGAACCGGTGTTTGGAAAGAGAGGGATGAACCATGAAAAAGAGAATAATCAGTGCGGCAGTTACGGCGCTTTTTATCCTTGTACTTGTCTTTGGAAGTTTTCAGGATGCCGGAAACGGGCAGCAGGAACTGAATATTATTGAGGATAATTACCGGAATTACTATGAAATTTTTGTCGGTTCTTTTTATGACAGCGACGGGGACGGCATGGGGGATTTAAATGGAATTGTAAAAAAACTGGATTACATAGAAGATATGGGGTTTAACGGAATCTGGCTGATGCCGGTGATGCCGTCACCGACATACCATAAATATGACGTGACGGATTATAAGGATATTGACAGTGCATACGGGACGGTGGATGATTTTAAAAACCTTGTGGATGCTTGCCATGAAAAAAAAATCCGTCTTATTATAGACATGGTAATAAACCATACTTCTTCCCGGCATCCGTGGTTTGAGGAGTCCGTTGAATATTTAAAGTCACTTCCGGACGGGACAGAGCCTGAGACAGCGGACTGTCCGTATGTGGATTACTATCATTTTTCCCGGGAACAGGTGAATGGCACATACTACCAGGTTTCCGGAACCGGATGGTGGTATGAAGGCTCTTTCTGGTCGGAAATGCCTGATTTAAACCTTGCGAATGAATCCCTGCGCCGGGAAATACAAAAGATTGCGGATTTCTGGCAGGATCTGGGCGTGGACGGCTTTCGGATGGATGCAGCCATGCATTATGAGGAGAATGACATACAGGGAAACAATGGGGTTTTAAACTGGCTCTATAATTACTGTAAAGAGAAAAATGATGACTTTTACATGGTGTCCGAAGTCTGGGCGTCAGAACAGACGATTGCGGATTACTATGGAAGCGGTACGCCGGGAATGTTCAATTTTGCCGCAGGAAGCGGGGAGGGAACACTGATTTCAGCCGTGCGGCATGGGGAGATTCTCCCGTTTCTGGATGCGATGGTGGAATACCAGAAGGAATTTGCTGAAAAAAACCCGGATTATATAGATGCCCCGTTTCTGACGAACCACGACATGGTGCGTGTGGCAAACGCGTTTATGAGCGATCCGGTGAAGCTTAAGATGGCGGCAGGGCTGTTAATGACCATGAATGGCAGTCCGTTTGTCTATTACGGGGAGGAAATCGGCATGAAAAGCGCCGGTACGAAGGATGAAAACAAGAGGATTCCGATGTACTGGTCCGAAACGGACATGACCGGAATGACAGACGGACCGGCGGATATGGATCCTGGAATTAAGTCTTCCCTTCCGGCAGTGGACGAACAGCTTGCCGATGAGGGTTCGCTTTTAAATTACTATAAGGCGGCACTCCGGATGCGGAATGCAAATCCGGAGATTGCGCGCGGAACGGTTACAGCGCTTGAGGATCTTTGCGATGGAGGGACAGGAGCGGCAGCCAAAACATATAAAGACAGTACGATTGGCATTTTGTATAATCTGGGGGATGGGGAGGCCGTGGTTTCCCTTGCGGGCACAGAGCTTTCCGGTATGGACGTATGTGCTTTCCTTGCCGCAGGCGAAGGGGAGGTTTCAGGACGTGATGATTCCGTCGCGCTCCCGCCGTACAGTATTGCAGTGGTAAAGTAGCAGCGGCATTCCTGCCGGTAAAACCTGTCGGAAAATTTGTTAAAACTGATTGTTGTTTTCTATTTATTGATGTATAATGAATTTAAGTAGAAAAAGCGTTTGGTTTTGACATGAGGACAGGGGTTATGGGCAAAAATACAAAGCAGAAAAACAACAGCAGAACAAATGCAAAGACGTATGCGGTAAAGAAAGAACAGCAGGAGAGGAAGTCCGGCGGCAGTTTTTCCCTTCCGTTTTACAGAAGTGTCGGGATGCGGCTGATTATGGGATTTTTTGTACCGGTGATTGGTGTGATGTTCCTTGGAATGATTTCGTACCAGCAGGCTTCCGATGCGATTGTGAATAATTATAAGGAATCCGTCCAGCAGACAACGGAAGCGCTGCAGCAGTATGTGACGCTGGTTCTTAGCAGTGAGAAGGATGAATTTAAGAGCTACCTTACCCAGCAGGAGTTCCAGTCCTATTTTCAGGGAATCCTGTCGGATTCTGATGAACGCATAGCTCTGAGGGAATACCAGAATACGCTGCGTAACAAGCTGGCGCTGGATGCAAAGGTACACAGCATTTATTTTCTTGCAGACAACAAGCGTACCGTGCTGGCCTCGCTTGGCTCGGTTGCAGGGGACAAATTCACGGAATATTCCCAGTGTAAGCAGGGGGAGGGCATCAGTAAGGATGTCAGCGGCTGGCATGTGTTCGGGCAGGATGATGAGTCGGATGATGTCATAGGGCTTGACGACCGGGAATACTGCCTGCGGATTGCAAAGAAGATTAATACCTATGATGCAGTTATGCTGATTAATATCAGTGCAGGCTATATCAGGGATGCGATGAAATCACTTGATCCCGGAGAGGGCGGGTATGTGGCGGTTGTAACTTCAGACGGCAAAGAGTTTTATGCCAGCGAAGAGATGACGCCGGAATCTCCAATTCTCTATGGCACGGATTTCTACCGTGAGGCATTGGAAAGTGAGGATAATACCGGGAACCGGATGGTCAGGCTGGATGGAAAGCAGTACATGTTTTCATACAGTAAGGTCGGACTTGGCGATGCCATGATTGTTTCCATGATTCCGTCCGCAAGGATTCTGCAGGAGTCGGCGGGAATTAAGAGGCTTACAGTCATCCTTACGATTCTTAGTGCAATTGTAGCGCTTTTGCTGGGAGTTTTGATTTCCAGGCAGATTTCCAGAATTATCCGTTATATTTTAACACAGCTTCACCGGCTTTCAGACGGGGATTTGACAATTCACTTAAAGACAAGGCGGAAGGATGAATTCGGGCTTCTCTGTGATGGGGTAAACGATACGGTTGAAAATATGAAAAGACTGATTCTGGATGTAAACGACGTCAGCCGGCAGGTGGGGGAGGCTGCCATGCATGTGGCAGAAGCGTCCCGGACGTTTCTGGCGACTTCGCAGGATATCCAGAATGCGGTTGAGGAGATTGAAAGCGGCGTGGGCAGGCTGGACAGCGGTTCAGATAACTGTATGAACCAGATGGATATGCTTTCCGGCAAGATTAACAATGTAAGTACCAATACCAGCGAGATTGAAAAGCTGACCGGTGAAACGAACCAGAGCATTGACATGGGTATTTCCTCCGTGAGGTCGCTGACACAGAGTGCGGAGCAGACCATGGAAATCACAAGGGAAGTTATTGTTTCCATTGAGGAACTGGAGGAGAAGTCCAAGGCAATCAGCAATTTTGTGTCTGTAATCAACGATATTGCGGAGCAGACAAACCTGCTGTCTTTAAATGCTTCCATTGAAGCGGCGCGTGCGGGTGAGGCAGGAAGGGGATTTTCCGTGGTTGCAGAAGAAATCCGCAAGCTTGCCGACCAGTGTCTGGAATCTGCCAGAAGTATTTCGGGTATTGTGGAGCAGATTATTGGAAAGACCGAGGATGTGGTTACGATTGCAAAAGAAGCGGAGCAGGCAGTCAGTTCGCAGAGTGATGTGGTGGAGAATACGACCGAATCCTTCCGCCAGATTGAGCATCTGGTAAGCAGCCTTGTGATGGCGCTCGAAACGATTGCAAGCAATGTACAGGAAATGAGCGGTGCGAGAAATGAAACCTTAAGTGCAATCGAGAGTATTTCCGATGCATCCATGCGCACAGCGGAAAGTTCATCTTCCGTGCATTCGGCGGCAGGAACACAGCTTGAAGCAATCCGGAATCTGGATGAGGCATCCCAGAGCTTAAACAGCAAGGCGGAAAGCCTTTTGAATACGCTTTCAAGTTTCAGGGTATAAAAAATCCCGCAGCAGGTGCTGCGGGATTTTTCACGCATATCAGGGCTTTGTGTATTTTTCTGCGAGTTCTTCTGCCAGCATATCCTGCAGCACATTCCGGCAGTAGGCGCCGAGATGTTTTAAGTCCTCTTTGGAAAGGGTGGAAATATCAATTGGTTTACCATATGTCAGGGTGACATCTGCACGGTGTACCCATGGAAAATGCTTTTCAAACAAATCGGCAGTTCCGGTCAGCGCCATCGGCACAATCGGGCAGCCGGTCTTTTGTGCAATCTTGAAAGAACCGTCATGGAAGGCAAGCAGCGAGCCCGGATTGTCATAATCCTTATTGCGTGTTCCCTCCGGGAAAATACAGATGGAAATTCCGTCTTTTACATGCTGAATTGCCGTCAGGATGACCTTCATCCCCTGCTTGGGATCGGTCCGGTCTAAAAACAGGCAGTACAGACGTTTCATCCAGAGTCTTAAAATTGGCACCTTGTTCATGCCATCTTTGGAAATATAGCCGGTCAGTCCCGGACAGCGGGCATAGGTGATGATAATATCGAAATAGCTGCGGTGGTTTCCGACATAAAGGACTGCCTTGTCTTTTGGAACATTTTCTTCATTTTTTACGGTAAGTTTTACGCCTGCGATTGCGGAAATGCACCTGAATCCCCACTGAACCATTCTCAGTCTGCTCAGGTCGGCATGGGGCTGGTTGAATTTGGCGATTACCCATTCGATTCCAAGTATCGGGAGTCCCAGCACCAGATATAAGACCAGATATATACCTATTAATATAGTTCGCATAGTTTACCTCTCTTTTGTAGTATACGTTTTTTTATTTCATATTATAATCAAAAACAGGTATGAAATCAATCTCTTTGGCATAGGATTGCATAAGATATTATTCGGATGGTTAAAAACAGAATGAAAAAAAAGAAATATTATATTGGAATTTTAATGTTTTTAGTGGCAGGAATGCAGATTCTGGGCGGCTGTGCCATAAAACAGAATGCAGATAAGGTGGAAGACCTTGAATTTACGGTCACGCGGGTGCAGGAACTGCCCAAAACGCTGCAGGAGCAGATTGAACTAAAAAAAGAAGAGGAGTTTACGCTGACATACAGCGACAACCAGTATCTGTATATTGCGCGCGGGTACGGGGTACAGGAAACAGGGGGATACAGCATTTCCGTAGATGAATGTTACCGGACAAACAACACGATTGATGTAAAAACAACGCTTCACGGACCGCAGGCAGGCGAGCAGGTGGAGAAGGCGCCGAGCTGCCCGTTTATTGTATTAAAACTGGAACTTCGGGAAGAACCGGTAAAGTACTTATGAACTATTGTCAAAACTATGATTATCTGTTATACTTATAACAGCTAGATATTGTGTAGCTATTCGACAAAAAACGCAAAATAGAGGAGGCAGGAAATGGAACAGGCAGAATTAAGCAAGGTTCGGGCATCCGTTCATCAGCAGTGTGGCAACAGAGTGAAAATCCAGCTGGACCGCGGACGTAATAAGATTGATATTCAGGAAGGTGTTATTCAGGGAGCGTACCCGAGTGTTTTCACGGTACTCGTTGATGATGAGCGTGACGAGAATCCGCCTCAGTTACTTTCTTTCAGTTATACGGATATCATCACAAAGGATATACGGATGAAACTTTGTTAAAGAAAAAAGCGTTATGAGGAATAAAATGCCCTCTGTTCGAATAAGTATTTCTATACGGAATACGAAATTGGAAGAGAGGGCATTTTTTTGTTGGAGTTAAAGAGACAGACATTAAAACAGAATTCGCAAAAGGGCAGGGCATTTACGCAGGTTACACTTGATGATGACTGTATTGTAAAAGACAGCAAACCGGATGTGATCAAAATCATACATACGAAGGGAATGATTTTGTTTGAGGAAGTTAAGGTGAGCAGCCAGACTGTCTGGGTGACGGGGCAGCTGCGTTTTACGGTTCTTTACCGGAGTGAGGGAAACAGGCTGGAAACACTTTCGGATTCCGTCAACTTCGGGGAAAAGATTTTTATGGATGAAGTGGAGGAAATGGATTCGGTGAAGCTTACCGGAAATCTTGAGGACTTAAATATTTCCGCCATTAATTCCAGAAAACTGGCAGTGCGTGCGGTTATTGGAATACGGGCGGTCTGCGAGCAGATGACGGAGGAAGAACTGGTCAGTTCCATAAGCGCCGGTACCGGCATCCAGCAGCGGCGGGACAACAGACAGATGCTTTTGCTTGCGACCTCCAAAAAAGACATTCTGCGCACACATAATGAGATGACACTGCCGGGGGCAAGCCCGAATATCGGAAAAGTCATTTATTATAATGCAGATATAAGAAACCGTGAAATTATCCTGGCGAACGACAGAGTACAGGTTCAGGGGGAAGCATGGGTAAGCGTGCTCTATGCAAGTTTGGAAGGACAGATGGAATGGTATGAAACAATGGTTCCGATTTCTGGCACCATGGACTGTGAGAATGCCCAGCCGCAGTCCCTGTACTGGATCAGCAGCAGGGTGACGGATATTGAACTGGAAACAGGAAATGATTATGACGGGGAACCGCGCACACTTTCACTTGACATGAATTTTGATGTGGATATAAAAATCTGGAAGGAAGAGGAAGTGGAAATTCTTTCGGATGCATATTCCCTGCGCGAAAACCTGATTCCGGAAACCGCGCCGATGAGCGCGTGGAAGCTTCTGGTCAAAAATGAGGCAAAGCTCAGGCTTTCCCAGCAGATGAAGCTCTCGGACGACAAGGAGCGGATTCTGCAGCTGTGTGCTTATGAAGGAACGGTGGACGTGGATGCCGTGGAGCCAGTCGAAAACGGGCTGCAGGTCGAAGGAATCCTTTCCGTACATATTTTATACGCGACGACGGATGACAGCTTTCCGGTTGCGCACTCCTTTGAGCAGATTCCGTTTTCGCAGGTAATAGACGTACCGGGCATGGACCGCGGGGCGCAGGGGGTGAACTTTGAATTTGAACCGGGCATTGACCAGCTTGTGGTGAGCCTCCTGGACAATGAACGCTACGAAATCAAGGCATCCCTTTCGCTTGCCGCCCTGGTATTAAAGGAAGAGTGTTTTGACAAGATTGTGGAAATCAAAGAAGAGCCGCTGGATGAGAAGCAGCTTGTTGAAAAACCGGGCGTAACCGGGTATATCACACAGGACGGGGAAGAACTGTGGGATATTGCAAAACGTTTTCATACCACGGAGGCGGAGATTACCAGTACAAACGCTTTAAAATCACCAAAAATTAAGGCGGGGGACAAATTGATTATTGTAAAAAGCGTCTGTTGATGGTAATATTTTAAGGGAACGTAACTATTCAGAACCCCCTGGAATAAGATAGGCAGAATCGTCATGCCTGCATGTAAGAGTCTGTTTATCTTATTCCAGGGTGGCTCGGATAGTTACAAGGGAACTTAAAATAAACCAGAAAACAGAAAGGCGGCAAAAAACAAATGACGGACAATGACTTAAATGAAAACAGTAACCATAGTACGGGGGAGTATTCCGCACCGGATGATTATAGTGGACAGTATCATGAAAGAAACGGTTATACTTCCGGTGAGGGAACGAACACCGGGGGCAGCACCCCGGGCGGCTACAGTTATGGATATAACGGCAATTACGGGAATAATGGTAATTATGGTTATAACGTCCAGCCGCCGCGGGATAAGAAGGGACGGCTGATTCACAACCGTTTTGGGATGAAGCTTACATTTGCAATTATTGAAATGGTGTTTTCACTCGCGCTTGTATGGCAGGGAGGCTGGTGCGTAGGTGTGGCGCCGCTTGTTCTTTCCGTTATTGCCACAGTTTTTGTCTGCCAGCAGAATACAGAATACAAAGCGCAGAACTGGGGGATGTTTGTTTCCAGAAATAAAGCCTCCAATGTACTGCTTTGGATTTCATTCGGGATTCTTATGGCATATGTGCTGCTTGTCATCATTCTGGCGATTCTGATTCTGCTGGGCGTATTTTCGATGACTGACATTTTAAGGAATTCCGGGGTGGATCTGGAAAAACTGAATGATATTTATGAAAATCGTGCGGACTATGACAGGTCAGTGGATGATTTGGATGATGATGTGAAAGACCTGCTTGATGACCTGGATTCCCAGCTGGACGACGATGATGATCACGACAACGATGACGATGACTACCGGAAGGATGACCATTCGGACCGCAGCCATGCGGGAGGGGGGATAGAGAATACAAACGGGGAATATGCCGCGGATGTAGAAGGTTTTGAAAGCTTTACTCTTTCAGGGAAAAAAATCTCCCTTCCGGTTTCCTGCGGGGATTTTCGTGCCGCGGGTTTTACATTTGGGAAAGAAGCAGATGAAAAGCTGGAAGCCGGGGAAAGTTCAGGATTTCCTTACTATGATGCAGAAGGCGGCCATCGCGGTACCGTATTTATTTACAATACCACAGAAAAAAAAATCAAGGCGAAAAATGGTATTATTGGCGGAATTACGATTGAAGATGACAATGCAAAAGGCGATCTTGAGTTTGTGGGGGGACTGGGGTTTGCCTCTTCGCTGGATGACTGTGCCCAGGTACTGGGTTCAAAGGTAACAGAGGAGGAAGTGGGAGATGATTACAATTCCTGTTCATGGTGGTTTGAAAAGGGCGGTTATTATACCAGCATCCAGCTTGAGTTTGATGAGGACGACTGTGTCCGGAGAGTGTGGATTATGAATACACTCGGGCTGAATTAAGAGACTTTATAAAAAACCAGTGGAAAAAAAGTTATTTATGTGCGAAAATAGATAAAGGTATGGTATGTAAAACTAAGGAGGCGAATCATGCATTTTTTGAGAACGAAAGCGCATAAGAAAATTTTTGCTGCCACACTTGTTTTTACACTGGCGGCATCACTTACGGCAGGAGCGCAGGCATTTCCGGATGTCTATGCGAAGTCTGCAACCCAGAGGGAAGCGGAGGAAAAAAGGGACAAGGCAAAGAAAGAATTAAAGGATACGAAAAAGGATATCGAAAATATCAAGGTGGACCAGATTGATGTTAAAAGGGATATTAAGACTGCATCCGCGAAGATGGACGACCTTGTTGTAAAACAGAATAAATTAAAGAATGATATAACAACCAAGCAGGCAGAAATTGAAACTGCCGACCAGCAGCTGAAGGATGCCAAGCGCGTGGAACGCGAGCAGTATGAAGCGATGAAGCTCAGGATTCAGTATATGTATGAGAACAGTACTGATAATTCTGCATGGACGGCAATCATTGGGTCAAGGGGAATTGAGGACATGATTAACAGAATTGAGTATGCGTCTGATATTCATAAATCTGACCGGGAACTGATGGATTCTTATGCAGCCGCCATAAAGAAGGTGGAGGACTGGGGCATCCAGCTTGGAAACCAGATGGACGATCTGCTTACCATGAAGCAGCAGTACGAAGAACGGCAGGGTGAGCTGCACACACTTATTAACGCCCTGCAGGAGCAGAAGGAAAAATATGCCGAGCAGCTTGCAAGCGCACAGAAGCAGGCAGAGGAATACCAGAATACGATTTCCAGGCAGAACGCAATTATCCGGGCGGAAGAAGCAGCGGCGGCAGCGCAGAATGCGGATACATATGAAGGCGGCGGTTCCGGCGCAAGCGGCGGAATGGCGGATGATTCCTACCTGCATGATTCCAGCTATAACCCGCCGAATGCCACGGATGTCAGCGGCGAGGCGGTGGTTTCCTATGCGCTGCAGTTTGTAGGTAATCCGTATGTATGGGGCGGAAACAGCCTGACAAACGGCTGTGACTGTTCAGGTTTTGTACATCTTGTATATCAGCATTTTGGAATCAGCACACCCCGTTACTCCCAGTCGTTCAAGACGGTGGGACAGCCTGTGGCATATGACAACCTGCAGGCGGGGGATGTTGTGGTATATCCGGGACATGTGGCAATTTATATTGGAAACGGATGTATCGTGGAAGCACAGTCCACCAGGGCAGGCATTACCAGTTCCCGTCCGGTAAACTGCCATACAATTACGGCAATCCGAAGGCTCGTATAATATATGAGACAGACAAAATTACACAGAAAATTTAATTTTGCCTTAACTTTCTTGCTTCTGCTGTTTTTCGTTGTTACATTTTTCTATTCCAGGGAGCAGAGCAGCGCCAGGGATGCACTTGTCTATTCCGAATCGCTTGATTTGGTGGCGGCGGAAATAAACGGCATAAAGCTGTCGCTTAAGGATCTTGCTTTTTATGTGGCTTACGAGGAAGCACAGGTGGAGGAACTGGCGCTGGTATATGAACCGAATGATCCGCTGCGGTACTGGAATCTGCGTTCAAAGGATGGCTTTACCAGTACAAACGCAAGAAAAGCCGCCATGCAGATGGCACTTCATGACGAACTGTTTTACCAGATGGCAGAAGAGGACGGTATTTCCCTGACCAGGGAGGAAGAAAAGTATTTAGGAATGTCAATGGAGGATTTCTGGGAGGATCTGGCGGAAACAGACGGGGACAAAAAGCTTGGCGTGACGAGGGAAGAACTGGCGGAAACCATGCGGAAGCTGACCATTGCACAGAAATACCAGGAAATCTATGCCGCGATGCAAAATAAGGATATAAAGGATTTTGATATTGACGGAAATGCGTTTAAACGTCTTTTAGATAAACAGGAGTATACGGTTTATGAAAAGGTCTGGAAGCGTGTCAGCTTTGGTAATGTGACACTTGAACATTAAATTATCCGGCACATACCGGAAGAAAGGGAATTAAAAGAAAATTTAATATTATGGCAACGAAAATAGGGAGAAATGATCCGTGCTGGTGTGGCAGTGGAAGAAAGTACAAGACATGCCATGCTGCATTTGATGACAAAATAGCACGTATTGCACAGGCGGGACATAAGGTGCCAGGACATGAACTGATTAAGACAAGGGATCAGATTGCGGGGATTAAGGAGAGCGCAAAGATTAATATGGCGGTGCTGGATTACATAGGAGAGCATATCCATGAGGGGATGCATGCGTCAGAGATTGACAAAATTGTATTTGAAAAAACTGCGGCCATGGGCGGTTATCCTGCGCCGCTCAATTACGAGGGGTATCCGTACAGTGTCTGTACCTCGGTCAACAGCCAGGTCTGCCACGGTTTTCCGTCAGAAAAGGTGGTTTTTAAAGAAGGCGATATCATCAATGTGGACTGCTCGACAATACTAAACGGCTATTTTTCGGATTCGTCACGGATGTACTGCATTGGGAAAGTTTCCCCGGCGAAGAAAAAGCTTGTTGAGGTGGCAAAGGAATGTATGTATGTGGGTCTGGAAGCCGTGAAACCGTGGGGGTTTCTTGGGGATATGGGACAGGCTGTGAACGACCATGCAAAAAAGAACGGGTATTCCGTTGTAAAGGAGATTGGGGGACATGGCGTCGGTCTGGAATTTCATGAAGATCCGTGGGTCGGCTATACGACAAAGCGGGGGACGGAAATGCTGATGGTTCCCGGCATGGTTTTTACAATTGAGCCGATGGTCAATATGGGAAAAGCGGATATATACATTGATGAAAAAAACAACTGGGAGGTTTATACGCAGGACGGGAAACCGTCTGCACAGTGGGAGATTATGGTATTGGTTACGGAAGACGGTACAGAGGTTCTGTGCTGGTAGGGGTGAAAGAAAACAATGAAGGAATGTATTACGACTTTTACAAAGATTCAGTTTGACACATTTAATCCGGATCCGGAAAAAATCTGTATAGAGGATATTGCACATGCGCTTTCCATGATGCCGCGCGCAGGCGGGCATTTTCCGGAGTTTTTTTCGGTGGGACAGCACAGTATCCAGTGCTGCAAAGAGGCGGTTGCCAGAAATTATGTGGCGACTGTTGCGCTGGCATGTCTTCTGCATGATGCAAGCGAGGCTTATTTATCCGACCTGACACGTCCGGTCAAAAAGAACCTGACGATGTATTTGCAGGTGGAAAAGCAGCTGCAGGACATGATTTATGATAAATATCTTGGACATGTGCCAATGGGGGAGGCTTCGGTTCTGGTTCAGAATATTGATGACGCATGCCTGTATTATGAGTTTTCGCATTTTATGGACGAAAAGCTTTTTCCGGCAGAGCCAATGATGATGAGCGAACCGGTTTACGAGGTAAAGCCGATGAAAGAGGTGGAGACAGAGTTTTTGAATTTGTTCCGCCGGCTTGTGAGGGAAATTAATGAATAAAAAAGAAGTACTGGAACTTAAAAAAAGATTTAAGAAAGAGGCCGCTACGTTTACAAGAGTGTGTGGCTGTTATGTGGACGGGAACCACAATAAAATATGTAAATTTGGAAACAGTTTTTTAAACCTGGAGGAAGAGGAGTTTTACAAGTATCTGGAAATTGCAAACAAGGCGCTTTCCGGTACGCTTGGAAATAACCTGCTGGAACTTTCTTTTCCCATGGAAGAGGAGGAAGTCGGCGGCAGGCAGCAGATTCTGATGGCACTGCGTGAAACAAAGCTGGAGGATGAAGCGCTTTTGGATACTTATTATGATCTGGTGATTGACAGTTTTGAACATGCCGGGAATTACCTAATTCTTCTGTTCCATGACGCATATGATGTGATGAGCAGGACAAGCGATAACCTGAATCTGGACGAATCCGAGGAAGTTTATGAATATTTAATCTGTGCTATCTGTCCGGTGGATTTGTCGAAACCGGGACTTGGCTATCTGGAAAATGAAAAGCGTATTGGTGCAAGAGTCCGCGACTGGGTGGTAGGACCGGTGGATACAGCATTTTTGTTCCCGGCGTTTAATGACAGAAGTACGGATATCCACTCCACACTTTTTTATACGAAGAATACGAAAGAGCCGCATTCAGAATTTATGGCTAACGGCCTTGGCTGCGGTGTGGAGCATACGGCAACCGAGCATAAGATGGCGTTTCACTCAATTGTCCGGAATGTGCTCGGGGCGGAAGATGAACATACAGATGATGTGCTTTTGGACATTCAGCAGAACTTAAGCGACATGATTGGCGAATACCAGGAGACGCATGATGCGGAGGATGCATTTCTTCTGGATGCCGGGGTGGTTGAAAAGCTGTTAAAGGACAGCGATATTCCCGAAGAAAAGGCATCCCGCATTGAGA
The DNA here is from genome assembly GCA_964398745.1 of uncultured Lachnobacterium sp. Lineage (GTDB taxonomy): Bacteria > Bacillota > Clostridia > Lachnospirales > Lachnospiraceae > Roseburia. The sequence continues at coordinate 7,346 of CAYNOE010000019.1, read as the reverse complement.
AGTCGGTCGGGGAGGCGTTTGCCGAAAAGCCGCCAGCCGCGGAGCATGTGATTGATGCAAAGGCACTGGCGCAGAATGAACTGAGGGTGGAGAAGCTGGCGCTGGAGGATCAGGTTGGAAGCCTTACCGTCCAGTTAAACCAGAAAGAGGACGAGCTAAAGGAGCGAACCAGCCGTCTGGTGGAAAAGCAGGAGGAAATCGACAACTATATTGCTGAAACAAAGACCTATGATGTGGTACTGCGTGTGAAGCCTGAGAAGGCATCACAGATTAAGTCACAGGTGATTGACGGGCAGAAATGTCTGGTGATTCCGATGGAAGAGGATGAACACGCCGCCATCAACGGAGTTAATACAACAGTTTAAAATTTCGCATGGGCTGTCGGATTCCGAAAGAGAGGACTGGTAGGCAATGGTTGCAGGGATTGTGGCGCACGTTGATGCCGGAAAGACAACTTTATCAGAAGCAATGCTTTATAAGACCGGAGCAATCCGGTCTTTTGGACGTGTTGACAAAGGCGATGCATATCTGGATACCGATGTACAGGAGCGGGAGCGCGGGATAACGATTTTTTCCAAGCAGGCAAGGCTGACGGTGGATAAAGAATTTTTTAAAGGATTTGATATGCCGCAATCCGGGGATTTGCAGATTACGCTTGTGGATACGCCGGGGCATATTGATTTTTCCGCCGAGATGGAACGGGTTCTTCAGGTACTGGACTATGCGGTTCTGGTGATCAGCGGAACGGATGGTGTGCAGGGACATACCCGTACTCTCTGGCGGCTTTTGCGCCATTATCAGGTACCTGTTTTTTTGTTTATCAATAAGATGGATCTGGACGGCGCGGACAGAGAGGAAATTCAAAAGGAACTGGAACGGGAACTGTCGGACGGCTGTGTGGATTTTTCAGCGGCGGTTACTGCCTGCGGTGGAAAAGAGGAAGATTCTGAAGAAACAAGGCAGAAGATGTATGAGGCGCTGGCCGTCTGCGGAGAAAAGCTGCTGGATGAATATATGGAAAGCGGCAGGATTTCAGGTGTGCATATTGCGGATGCCGTGAAGGAAAGAAAGGTCTTTCCATGCTTTTACGGTTCGGCGTTAAAGGATGAAGGTGTCCGCGAACTGCTTTCAGGGCTGGGGTATATGAAAAAAACAGATTATTCCTCTGAATTTTCCGCACGTGTTTATAAAATCGGCCGGGATCACCGCGGAGTGCGCCTGACATGGCTTAAGGTGACGGGCGGTATACTCAGGGCAAAGGACAGGATTGTTTTCTCTAAGGATGGGCACGAAACAGAAGAAAAGGCGGACCAGCTCAGGCTTTATTCGGGAGATAAGTATGAAACGGCTGAAGAAGTACAGGCGGGGGAACTTTGCGCCGTGACCGGCCTGGAGCTTACCTGTGCCGGCCAGGGACTGGGGGCAGAGGAAAATATGGTGGTTCCGGTGCTGGAGCCGGTGCTGAACTATCAGATTCATTTGCCGGATGAGGTGAATCCGGCAGAGATGATGACAAAATTAAAGCTGCTGGAAGAGGAGGACCCGCAGCTTCATATTATATGGAAGGAAGAACTGAAAGAAATCCATGCCCAGATGATGGGACAGGTGCAGATTGAAGTACTTACGCGGCTGATTAAGGAACGCTTTGGTGTGACGGTGGTATTCGGGCAGGGAAATCTGGTGTATAAGGAAACGATTGCCCGCCCGGTGGAGGGAGTGGGACATTTTGAACCGCTCAGACATTATGCGGAGGTGCATCTGCTTTTGGAACCAGGAGAGCCGGGGAGTGGAATTGAGGTTACATCCGCCTGCAGTGAGGATGTGCTGGATTTGAACTGGCAGCGGCTGGTTGCAACGCATGTAGAGGAACGGGAGCATCCGGGGGTGCTGACCGGCGCTTCGCTTACGGACGTCCGGGTTACGATTCTGGCAGGACGTGCCCATAATAAGCACACGGAGGGCGGGGATTTTAGACAGGCGACTTACCGCGCAATCAGGCAGGGCTTAAAGTCTACAGAGAGTGTGCTGCTTGAACCGTTTTATGCATTTTCTCTGGAAGTACCGCAGGAGTCGCTTGGACGCGCCATGACGGATTTGCAACAGCGGTTTGCCGAATTTGCCCCTCCTGAATTTACGGCGGATATTCCGGGGATGGCACAGTTAAATGGACGCGCGCCGGTAGCTGCAATGCAGGATTATATGCAGGAGGTACACGCATACACAAAGGGCAGAGGGCATCTGTCACTGGAACTTTCGGGATATGACGTCTGCCACAACAGTGAGGAAGTCATTGCTGAAAAAGGTTATGACAGCGAGGCGGATACCGCCAATCCGACAGGTTCGGTATTCTGTGCGCACGGTGGCGGTTTTGTCGTGCCGTGGGACGAGGTTTCCTCCTATATGCATATTCCGTATGTGTATGATGAAAAAAGTTATGGAGAAACCGCCGCCCTTTCTTATCAGATGAACGGCGCAGGGTATGGTGCCCAGGAAATTGAACTGCTGACAAAAAAGGCAAAAAGCCGGGGAAGCTGGGAAAAAACCGTTGCAAAAATGACTTCCCTTGAACTGGACAAGGAACTTTTAGATGTGTACCAGAGGGAATTTGGCATGGGAAGCAAGGATTTGAGGGAGCAGGAGCTGAAACGCCTGAAAGAAAAGCAGGATAAAGTAAAGAAAGCCCCGTCTGTAAAGCTGGACAAGAAAGGAAATCCGGTTTATCCGCAGACGGGACCGAAGGAAAAGCTGCTGGTGGTAGATGGTTACAATATTATTTTTGCATGGAAGGAGTTAAAGGAGCTTTCCGGTGTGAATATTGATTCGGCGCGCGACCGGCTTAAGGATATTCTCTTAAACTACCAGGCATATGAAGGCTGCCGCCTGATTCTGGTGTTTGATGCATATAGGGTTAAGGAAAATCCGGGGAAGCAGGAGATTTATGACGGCAGAAGAAAGCGGGAGAAGGCAAAGGACACACCGGCAGAAATTGAGGTCGTATACACGCGCACGGACGAAACGGCGGATTCTTATATTGAGCGGCTTGTGCATGAGCAGCGGAAAAAGTACCGGATTACCGTTGCCACGGACGACGGGCTGGAGAGGCTGACCGTGATGGGGCAGGGGGCGCTGCGGTTATCGTCAAAGAATCTGTATGAGGAGATTATGAGATACGGTCCGGATTCGTAGAAAAGGATTACAGGGAGGGAATTAATAATGACAGGAACGAAAAGGCTGGCAATTATTTTGATTGCTGCAATGTTAGCAGCATACGATCCAATGAGCCAGAGAGGAGCTGCATGTGGGGTACCGGCAGTAAAATCATCTGCAGGGGAAAAGGATGCAGCAGGTGTTCGTGATACTGACCAGCAGGCAGAATATAAGATTACCATCAAAAAAGAAGGGAAAAAGCTTACGCTAAAGAAAGAGGCAGAAGAGGAGATTGTCAGGCTGGTGGAAGAAGCTCTGGCAACTCCGGCGTGTCAGTGTGGGCTGCCATGGGAACGGCTGGAATCATTTGAGAAATATGGGATGGTTATCAAGGTAGAATATCCGGCTGGCAAAAAATTGAATATTTTAGATCAGCATACTTTAAGGCCATTTTACTGGGAGGTAAAATACATTAATGTGCTGGCGGACGAGGAAGAAAAATATCTGGCTGGTAATGATGGCAATAGAAGATATATGACAAGTGAAACCTACGAAAAAATTCTGGCTTGTATGAAAAGTGAGTATATCATCTCCGAAGAACCCCTTGACTTTACCGCTCCAAAAACAAACATAAAGAATGGCAAAGCCTATAAGCCTGGCAAAAAAATCACTTTTTCGGATGAGGGAAGCGGAATGAAGTCCGCAAAGCTGGATGGCAGAAAGATAAAAAATGGCCATGTGGTGAAGAAAAAGGGAAAGCACAAACTTGTGCTGACAGATAAGGCAGGGAATAGGAGAACAGTAAAATTTAAAATAAAATATAAATGAGCCGAAGGAATAAATAATAGGAGGATTTACCATGATTGTATCAGAAAAAATGTATAAACTCGGAAGTGAGCGTTCAGTAATCCGGGATTTGTTTGAATATGGCAAAATGCTTGCCGCGGAAACCGGGGAGGAAAATGTGTATGATTTTTCACTTGGAAATCCCACGGTTCCCGCGCCGGAATGCGTGAATGAAACAATTCGGGAATTGACGCAGACACTTGATTCCATTACTTTGCACGGTTATACGTCCGCGCAGGGGGATACGGAAACCAGACAGGCAGTTGCGGATTACCTGAACTGTACACATGGGACTCATTATAAGGCAGGGGATTTTTATATTACCATGGGGGCGGCAGCATCATTATCCATCTGTTTTCATGCACTGACAACCAGCGCGGAGGATGAGTTTCTTGCAGTCGCACCGTTTTTTCCGGAATACCGTGTGTTTGTGGAGGCGGCAGGTGCGAAGTTTGTTGTGGTTCCTGCGGATACAAAAGAATTCCAGATTGATTTTGCGGCACTCGAACAGAAAATAAACGCGCATACGAAGGGGATTATTATTAATTCCCCAAATAACCCAAGCGGGGCGGTTTATTCCGTGGAAACAATTGAAAAGCTGGCAGAACTTCTGCAGAAGAAATCTGCTGAATTTGGAACAGATATTTTTATCCTGGCGGATGAGCCGTACAGGGAGATTGTGTATGACGGTGCGGTTGTGCCGTTTATTCCAAACTATTACAGGAATACGCTGGTCTGCTATTCGTACAGCAAATCCCTGTCGCTTCCGGGCGAGCGTATCGGGTATGTGCTTGTGCCGGAGGAAGCTACGGACAGTAAGGAGATTTATGCTGCCGTTGCAGGCGCAGGCCGTTCCCTCGGCTATGTATGTGCACCAAGCCTGTTTCAGAAAGTGCTTGTTAAATGCATGGGGCAGACCGGAGATGTGGAACTGTACAAAAAGAACCGAGACCTGCTTTACGGGGAACTGACAAAAATCGGATATGAGTGTTTTAAACCGCAGGGCGCGTTTTACCTGTTTGTAAAATCCCCGGAGCCGGACGCAAACGCATTCAGCGAGCGTGCCAAAAAAGAGCATCTTCTCCTTGTACCGTCAGACAGTTTTGGATGCGAAGGCTATGTGAGGATTTCCTACTGCGTGGACTATGATATGATTGTGCGGGCACTGCCGGCTTTTGAGCGGCTGTTTGGGCAGTATGGATAATTCTGGAGTGCTTGCTATTGACATATCAGATATGAACATAGACCTGAGTGTTTTGGAGGATATTTCATTTATTAATTTTGCAGAATCAAATATATAAACAATCCGGCAGGAACCCAGGTTCCTGCTTTTGGTATGTCAAGACATTTTCAGAACCGTTCATGATGGAAAGTGGCTAAAAATAGAACATAGGAACTGGGATGGGGAACAACGAAGTACCGGATTTCCATGAGGATTACTATCCCAAAAAGTTTGTACACTATTTTTTGTGGGATCCCCAAATGCTGTTTATAGGCTTAACCAATGTAAGACATTTCACGGGGAAGGGGCATTACCCGGTTATGAATCCAGTTTAAGAATGGCAGAACAACTGGACGAACTTTACAAGGAGTATCGTAATTCATTATGGGAAACCAGCCCGTTTCCTATGTCAAAGTAAAGATTGGTACCATAAAATGTTTTTGTTACAGATAATTTAAAAGATGTGACAGTTATTGCGACCGAATTATGCATTCAATATAGAATGGCTCGCAAGTTCAAAGGAAGCCATGGTTTACTGGCGGTCAGATGTGAAAAACAGAAGAGGAAAGGGGACACGTTACAATGGAATTAAAGGAAAAAATACTGAAACTTGCTGAATTTTTAATGGACAAAAAG
>CAYNOE010000019.1:0-1485 GCA_964398745.1 uncultured Lachnobacterium sp. | reverse complement strand
ATTTTGAAGGACTCATAAAGCTGAATTTTGCAGACATTGCGTTAGAGATTAGGCAGCAGCTGCATGATATGTATCCTGATACGAGAATAAAACGATATATGCCAAGCGTCCATTATGCAAATGGTTTTATAGATGAAGACTTAAAACAGGGTGTATTTATTCTTGATGATATCGAGCAGTATCTCTCGAAAAACGGATTTATGGATCACGATGCTTCTGTCGATTATTTTAATGAAACAATTACAACGGACGGATTTGAAATCAATCCCCAGAGTCTTGTAATGACAATGATTAACAGTTTTCTGGCATGTGTTCATGGTAATTAAACTTAAGCGGAAACTGGAAAATTGTAATTGCGCAGGAGGCATTAGCTCTGGTTTGAGGAGATTGAACAGAAGGAGGAATTATGGGAGCAAAGACGAAAAAAGTAATCTGGAGAGCAAACCGGGTGATTAGTATAGAAACAAAGTGTAAGGATGAAAACAGAAAAGAAAATGTTTATGTGCTGGCCCAGATGATTGGAAAATGCCAGTTGATAGTATTTAATTTGTTTAATACGGATAATAACTGGGAGAATATTGATTTGAACAAAGCACCTGTTTTATTCTGCACGGCTGTTATGAGCCAGTTTATCAAATGCAGTAACGTCTATGTACAAAAAATAGAGCCGCTCAAAAATTACCAGCCGCCGAAATACAGAATACACCTGAAAGACTTGATGGAAACCAGGGATGTGACTTTATGGCAGGGAACGCCATATGAACGAACAATACAGGTGGAGGGAAGCGGCGGGGGACTGTTACTGGAAGACTGGGATTATGATTCGTACATGCCCGAAATTCCTTGTACAGATAATGAAACCATTGATAAATATGAATTACCTGCAGTTCATATTTATCCGGAATTTAATGAGAGGTTATATCTTTGCTATAAATTCGGTAAAAATGTGGATCCTGAAAAGGATCTGATATTTAACAGACCGATTCCGCTGGAATACAGGGAATATATAGACATTGTTTATGGAAGAGAAGAAACATCGGTGCCGCAGGAAAAAAACAGCAGTAAAGGAGACCAGCCTATGGAATTAACATTAAAACTAAATGCACACTTTCAGCCGGTACACCGGTTTGAACTGGAAGATGCCCTGCAGGAGATTCTTGAAAAAAATAAAATGGGAACGGTAACCGGTGGGGGAACAGCCCAGAATCCTGACGGGGAAGTTGCGTACTGTGATATCAATATTCAACTAAAGGATTATGAGAAAAATACGGTAAACTGGCTGGTGGACTTGCTCAATAACATAGGCATTGCCAAAGGCTCGGTTTTGCAGGGACTGGAAAAAGAAATTGGAGTCGGCACACTGGAAGGGCTGGCTTATTATTCCAATGGCAGGGACCTTCCGGAGGAGGTTTATAAAACCTGTGATATAAATTATGTGATTGAGCAGATGGAACTGGCAATGGAGGGAATTGGGAGAATGTACAG
>CAYNOE010000018.1:0-23830 GCA_964398745.1 uncultured Lachnobacterium sp. | reverse complement strand
AGTCTGGTATGCATATTCGCGCACCTGGTCATACGGCATAGAAAAGAAAGAGTGTTCGTCTTTTTTTCCGAATGTCATGGCAAGCATCAGAACCATATCCGCAAATGCCATGCGCCGCTTCATCTGGCTGGTCTGTGTATACAGCCCTTCCCTGTACCCCAGCTCCATGATTTCATCCGCATGTTTCATAATATAGTCCTGAAGTCCGTCTGCAATTTCCTTAAGTTCTCCGGTTCTGAGTTCGCATAAGCGTTTGTGGTTTCCTATGCTCATCTGAATCATATGGATAAACGTCATATGATACTCACTGTGCTGGTAAAGCCAGTCCATAATCCTGTACATTTTATCCTGAAAGCCCTTTGTCTGCTGCATGAACATTTCAAGCTCATAAATCAGTTTTCCATAATCATAGAGAAGCGCAAGGACAATCAGCTCCTCCCTTGAGGAAAAATAGCTGTAGGCAGTCCCTTTTCCAACGCCCGCGCGCTCCGTAATCATCTGTACGGTAACTGAATCCAGGTCTTCCTTTTCCGCAACCATGCCGCTGACTGCCTCAAACATCCGCTTTACCTTTTCCGGCGGGTGAAACAGCATTTCCATATCCAGCTTTGCCATCAGAGTTCCTCCTCAACCATACTCTTTTCACGGTTAAACGCATCATAAATACACGGAATGACAACCAGGGTCAGAACTGTACCATATAACAGGCCGCCGATAATCGTAATTGCCATTGGACGCATCATAACTGAGCCCTCGCTTGAACTTAACGCCGTTGTCAGCATGGCAAGAACTGTGGTTAATGTCGTCATAAGAATCGGACGGACCCTCGTGATTCCTGCCTCAATGATTGCCTCTTTCTTTGATGCACCTTCGCGCCGCCGCTGGTTAATATAATCCACCAGCACGATACCGTTGTTTACAATCAGTCCGGCCAGCATGATAAACCCAAGCATGGAAATAACATTCAGCTCCTGCCCCGTTAAAATCAGTGCAATAAATCCTCCCGTAAATGCGAGCGGAATGGAAAACATAATGATAAACGGCGATGTAAGCGACTGGAACTGCACCACCATAATCAGGTAGATGAAAATAACCGCAAGGAGCATCATCAGCCCCAGCTGGCTCATGGAATCATTAATGGTTTCATCTTCACCTGCCATTTCCACTTCATAGCCTTCCGGAATCTTTAATTTGTCAATCTCCTTCTGTACCTCGTCACTAATCAGGGTAACATTATGTTCCTCGTCAATGCCGCAGGATACCGTCAGATATCTTGTCTGCGCGTCACGGTTTATGGTGCTTAAGGTTGTAGTTTCCTCCATGGTACATATTTTAGTCAGAGGAATCTTCTTTTCCTTTCCTTTTTTATCCGTGTAATCAAATTTCATGTTCCTGATATCGGAAATCTTTGGATCTTCCTGTTCCTCAGTCTGTAAATATACCGCATAATCCTTAATATCCGTGGAAATCGTGGTCACGCTCTGGCTGTCAGCAAGCTTCTGATAGACAAGCTGGTAAACCTGTGCGACCGTAAGCCCGTATTCCGCTGCTTTTTGCTTATCCACTTTTATTTCAAGCTGCGGCGTTGCCTTATCCAGGCCGTCTTCAATATCCATCGTACCTTCTGTTTTTTCCAGAATACCTGCCACATCCTTTGCAATGGACTGCAGTTTATCCAGGTCATTTCCCTGAATATTAATGGAAAGCCCGTTTCCAAAATAAGCTGTCATATCCATGGAGGAAGCGCTGGTCGTTACTTCACAATCCATATCCTTTGTGCGCTCTGTAATTTCATCCGATATTTCAGAAGTAGTCACGCCGGATTCCTCGTCCAGAAGGACATAAATGCTTGCACTTTCATTTCCGCCGCCCATCAGGCTCATGGTGGAGCTTCCGCCTGCCATTGCACCGACGGTACCCACGCCCTCCATGTCTGTCAAAAGTTCCACGACCCTGCCGGTATTTTCTACAAGCTCTTCAAAAGTCAGCTTTTCATCATCCTTTGCCGCAACTGTAACGGAAAGCTGGTTCGTTTCCATATCCATATCCATGAAACTCATACCTTTGGACAGGGAAAGCGCCATACTCCCCACCAGAAGTACAATTGCAACAATAAACACAACCGGCTTAAACCGCAAGCATCCGGAAAGGAACCATGCATAAGCATCCTTAAACCTGTCAAACAGCGGATGGCGGATATCCTTTGTACGCTTTAGAGTTACCGTGGAAAGCGCCGGTACAAATGTCAGCGCCACCACAAGGCTGGCAAGAAGCGTAAAGGCAATGGTTAATGCCAGGTCCGTAAACATCTGTCTTGTAATTCCCTCGGTAAAAATAATCGGTGCGTAAACGCTGACCGTGGTAAGTGTGGAAGCAATTAACGCCCCCACCATCTGGTCCGCACCCTGTACCGCTGCCTTCTTAATGGAATATCCTTCCCCCCGCAGACGGTAAATATTTTCTATAACAACAATGGAATTATCCACTAACATTCCGATTCCAAGCATCAGGCCCGACAGCGAAATCATGTTCATCGTGATGCCGGTAAAATACATAAGCACCACAGCTGTAATGACGGAAAGGGGAATGGAGCATGCGATGACAATGGTCGGCTTTAAATCCTTTAAGAACAACAGCAGTACAAAAACTGCAAGGATTGCGCCATAAATCATATTCTGGAACACGCTTTCCACAATCATGTCTATGTAAACTCCCTGGTCCATCATCACAGTAAGATGCAGGTTATCATCGTCTTCCATCAGTTTGTCAAACTTATCTTTAATGCGGTCCACGACTTCGCCTGTGGAATACCCGGTCTGTTTTTCCATGGAAAGCATGATGCCCCTGTTTCCATTGACCACGGCATAGGTTTCATCCGAATTATCGGCCATCTCCACATCCGCCACATCCGACAGCCGGATTACCCCGATGCCGTCCATGCCAAGGTCCAGAAGTACCATTTTTTCCAGTTCCTCCTGGCTTTTAACCGCCTCTCCCACACGGACAAGATATTCTTTATCCCCGTCCATCGCATAGCCTGCCGGCATATCAAAATTCTGCGCAGTAAATAAACCGGATAATGTATCCTCACTTAAAATTTCATTTAGATCGGCGGAATCATAGGCGCTTTTTTTTGCGTCGTCCAGATTGGTCTGCGCTGTCTCCAGGGATGACGCCGCAGTTGTCAGTTCCGCCGAACCTGTGCTCATTTCCAGCGCGGCAAGTGCAGCATTTGCGTTTAAAGTATCCAGCGCCCTTGAAAGAGAAATCTTTCCTGCCGCCACCTGCTCTAAAGCACTCTCAATTTTTGCAATTCCGGTATTAACCTGTGTTAAAAGCTTTCCAATTTCGGCAGCAGCCTTTGGCAAATCCTCATATGTTTCCACCTTGATGCCAACTGCCTCAAGCCCTGAAAACATTTTTTTAATTTGCGCATTCAGCTGGTCAAGCTGTGCCTTTACCTCCGGAAGTCCCGCAGCCTGCGGATTCTGCTCAAGCATCGCCATCAGCCCCACATAAATATCAGACTCCATAAATGACTGGATACCCTTTTGGATTTTTTCCAGGGAGACTTTCTGCTCCTTTAATTGCTTAAGCTGTTTGTTTAAGTCTTTCTCGGTTTTTTCGAGCTCCTCCTGCTTGCTCATCGTCTGGTTAATGGCAGATGTAAGCTGATCTTTTCCCGAATCCAGGGAGGACTGTCCGCTCTTAACCTTGTCTTTCCCTTTGTCAATATCTGCCTGCGCTTTTTCGAACTCCTCATCAATGCTCTTTTTGATTTTTTTGTTCAGCGCCTTAATTTTATCCTTGTTCATCGTAACCTGGATACGCTCTTCAAGCTGTCCGGTGGAATTGACGGATGCCACACCCTCAATACTTTCCAGCGACGGAACAAGGTCGTTCTCCACATAATTCGTGATTTCCGATGCATCCATGCCGTCCACGTCAACTGCGGCGGCAAGAATCGGCAGCATATCCGGATTAATCTTCATAATCATCGGGGTTCCGACTGAATCCTCCCACTGTCCCGAAATCCTGTCCAGGCTCTGCTGAATTTCAATTACAACCGAATCCATGTTTGCACTCTGTTCATACTCCAGCGTGACAATGGAATAACTGTTGTAGGAAATGGAACGAATTTCCTTGATATTGGACGTGGTCGCCATTGCCGCCTCAATCGGCGCGGTCACGTCTTTTTCCACTTTCTCCGGGCTTGCCCCGATATCCGTTGTAATGACAAGCGCATACTGTAAACTCATGTCCGGCAAAAGGTCCGTTGTCATTTTTGACAGGGAAACCGCGCCAAGCACAATTACCAGCAGTACGCCTACCAGTACGGTAAATGGTTTTTTGACACTATAATTTGAAATCATCTGCAATCCTCCTCGTAAGCAGTTCATGTATGCCGACTGACCGGTCGGTCATTTTCATTATACGCGCTTCGTTTGGATTTACAAGTCTGACCTCTTATTCTTTACATTTATTTTATACTTTATACAGACAGCGGATAAGCATATTAAAAGGCAGGGACTTCATATCCCTGCCTTTTACCTTTCTTCCCGGAACCGTCTTAATCTTCTTCCAGATCCTCTTCATCCACGATTGCAGCGGATGCACCTGAAACTGCCGCAATCACTGCAATCAGCGCGCCAAGAACCGCAACCCCGATTAAAACCCCGATAAAAACCAGTAAACCTGCTTCTGTCATTTCCTCATCTCCCTATCCTGTAATCTGTCACATTCTGTTAAACTAGATTTAGTATAACATATACAGGAACGGTGTACAAGCGTTTACAAAAATTCCTTACCTGATTTTTATCTTCATGGTAACGGTTTTGGTTTTTCCGTTTTTAAGTGTCACTTTTGCCTTAATGTTTACGGTTCCTTTTGCCTTTGTGGTAACCTTACCGTTCTTGTTTACCGTTGCCTTTTTCCTGTTGCTTGTTGTATATGTTATTTTCTGCACGTTATCCATGTTCAGCCCGCTGCCCAGCTGAATGGAGGTTTTCTTTCCAGCCTTAACCGTTTTGGATGAACTCTTTACTTTTACCGTTTTAAGTACCGCATTGCTGACTGCTTTGGCCTCTTTGTCGCTTACCAGAACATAATCCTTTCCGTTTGGAAGCGTAACAGTGACATTGCCTTTTTCCGTAACGGTATAGGTTTTGGCATTAACCAGAACATATTTCCCGGTTTTTTTGTCTGCAGCCACAACCTGCAGCTTTTTCCCGGTAACAAGGTTTTTCGCATTGACTGACACGTTATATTTTACAGTTTTATTCTTATCTGTAACGGTCGTTGTGATAACTACATCATCCGTGCCTGCTGCTTCCTTAATCTGTGCAGTTACTGCTGCCGATACGGTTACTTTGGTTCCTTTTTTCTCCACGCTTCCGGTTTTTGTCACATCAGCCGTTGCGGCATCAATACTGCCGTCTGCATTTTTTCTTACCGTAACAGTTGCAGAAGTATTTTTTGCCGGATTATCAATTACGCTTACTTCCTCCGTACGAACCACGGTGCCGTTTTTGTCACTCGTAACTTTTGTGGTCTTCTCAACCTTTTTCCCCGCGCTGTTTGCTGCTGCAGTATTTGTAACAGCTGTTGTGGTACCATCAGGATTTTCGATAATTACCGGCTGTTCTTCGCCTGTGCTGCCGTTTCCTGTATCACCGGAGGATGGTCCGGACGGTGTTTCAGAAGATGATCCTGAGGACGGTCCGGAAATTGCCCCTGAGGACGGCCAGGATGATGATCCTGAGGATGATGATCCTGAAGACGATCCTGGATTATCGGAAGGGGATTCCGGAGTCGTGTTTTCGTTGATGTATACCACCTTTTCCTCTGCTGTTTTATGAAGAAACAGTTCATCCACTGAACCCCAGCCGCTTGCTTTCATCTTTACAGTCACACGTACTTTAACATCTGTTTTTTCTGACAGGGTAAACGATGCCATTGGCGTTTTCCAGTTTTTCCATCCATCCAGTACAGCACTGCCTTCATGCAGAACATGCTCTTCTGCATCCAGTATCTGTACGCCGGCCATATCCCCGGCTTCTCCCTGTGCCACAGCCTCAAGCACATATTCTCCTGCCTCAAGTGTAATTACTGGATTATAAGTAACCATTCCTTCTGCTTCAGCTTCCGTGGATGCATTCCACCAGCTTGCACTGCCGCTTCCTGCATACGGATTCTCATTTGATGGAACCGGCTTCATCCCGTCTCCGGCAACCGTAAAATTATTCCCCTTTTCAAATCCGGCGTCATCCGCATCTGTAATCAGGTTCTTAGGATTTACCTTGAGTGTATAAGTCACTGGCGCACTGGTTTTTCCTTTATACTGTCCGCTTGTCACTTCCTTTGAAAAATGTACGGTACCGCTCACTATGTAGGTCGTCCCCGCTGCTTTCGTATCGATTTTTTCCAAAGCCTGCGCTGCCCATGTAACAGATTCGTCAACGTTTCCCGTATTGTATGAAACGGAAACCGTATCTGGAAGTGTGCAGTTTTCCCCCTCGTATACCGTGCCTGACGGGTTTGTAATACCATCCACTGAAATTACATTGGAAACAGCCCCGGTCTTAACATATTCCCATACATACAGTCCGGCTGTCGGTGTTCCGTCCGGATAAAACATTGCTTCATTATCCACTGCAGAACCGCCATACCATTTTCCTGCATCCTTCGCATCATACTCACCCGCATAGCTTGACGCCCAGCCGCTTCCATAAGTTTCCCACTTCTGTCTGTTTGCGGCTTTCCGGTTCTCTAATTCAGTACCGGTCAGCCCCCTGGTATCCCCGACTGTCAGCCATGCCGGCTCCCAGTAAAATACTCCAAGTCCCCCGGCTTCATTTACCGTATTAATCAGATTCCGGATGGAAGTTGCCTGTCCCTGCACGGTAAAAGGTTCTGTGCAGTAAGTCTGGGATGAATCATCGTTGTTGCCCACACGGACGGTATTATCGTGTCCGTCAGAATCAATAAGCGTATAGGCATAGCTTGTTTCCGCTACCATAACATCCTTGCCGTACGTACTTTTTACCTTCTGGAACTCGCTCTTTAAATTTGCGAGAGTTCCATGCCAGTACGGATAATAGCTTGTCGCAATAATATCATAGTTTACATTGTTGTCATTAAGATTTTTTGCCCATTTGGTTACACTTCCTTTATTAGGGCTTTCCACATGTATTACCACTTTTGTGCTGCTGTTAAATGCCTTTACCCCCGCAGATCCTGCACTGAACAGCGTACACATATTTGCAATATTATCTTCTCCGATAAACCCGCCTGTCGTCTCATTTCCGACCTGCACCATATCCACAGTATTTTTATTCGGGTCAATCGTATTTAATGATGTACTGATAAACTCCTGCAGTGCTTCTTTCTTCTCATCCAGTGTATAACCGGCCCATGCCTTTGGAACCTGCTGCTTGCCCGGGTCTGTCCATAAATCAGAGCAGTGGAAATCCGCCAGCATATGAATTCCCGCCGCTTCACATGCATCTGCAATCTGTTTTGCCTTTGCCACATCATTATTGCCGCCGCCGTACCCGTTGCCATTCGCATCATATGGGTTATTCCATATACGGACACGGATATGGTTAATGCCGTTTGATGCAAGGAACTTACAGAAATCTGTTACATTGCTTATTGTTTTTCCATTCCAGTCTTTATACGTTACCCCGCTGTCAAAAAGGGAAATAACGGATGAAATGTCCATTCCCATAATAAAATCTTCTGAAAGATTGTCCACTCTCGTAACATTTAATTCACCCTGAATTGCAGTACTGGGTGCTGTTACCTGGATATTACATTTCTGTATTACCAGATCCTTCCATGAACTGTCCTGCAGTTTTGCCTGAATCTCAAAGGTTCCGGCTTTCTGCGGATTGATATTTAAGGTCAGGGAATAACCGTTTGTGCCATCATAATCAACAAACCAGTCCCCACTGTCATTTGTATTATCCCACCAGTACAAATGCAGTCCTGCCTCCGCAAGGTCTGTAATTTCCGTTCCGTTATTTGTTACCTTTGCGGTGAGCGTAATCGGATTACCAACCTCAACGGAATCCTGCCCCGGGGTGATGGTAATTTTATATCCTTCTTCCGGCTCCTGCTGTTCTGCCTTTTTTAACACGAAATTATCAATCTGTCCCCAGCCCCCGGCAGTTGTAACAGCAATTTGGAGCCCGATATCCACTGTACCGGCTGCAGCAAGTGTGAATTCACTTTGATAAGGGCTTGTTTTATCTATGGAGCCTATATCCTTTGCACCGCCGGTCTGCTCTCCAAATATAAATGAAATTTCAGCCCCTGTTCCATCCTTCACATCCACACTAAGCTGGTACGTCCCTGCTTCAAGTGTTACCTGCTGTCTCAAATCAAATACTACGTCATTTTGTTGACCCCAAAAATTAAGCTCACCAACATGGTTATCGGATGTGGTGCTTAACGTAGTCGAATTATTTCCCCCACTTCCCCACTCAGTGGAACTGGTTGACCAGCCTGCATTGTTTCCCCACAAGTCTTCCGCAAAATCCCCATTTGCAATCGGAATTTCCGTGTTTTCCGCTGCTTCCACTGGCAGTTTCGCACCCCCGGCAAACATCTGTGTAAACACTACCATCCACGCCAGTATCCAGCCTGCCAGCCTTTTTCCTTTTTCTTTTTTCATAGTTTTGCCTCTCCTTTCCTGAACCTCAGTCCATAAAAACCTTCCCCGTTTGCGCAACCGCTTGTTCTTTGTGATATCTAAAATTTATCATGGTTTCAGGACAAATGCAATTGACACTACTTCCAATCTTTGTTTTTGCTTTTTGTGTAATCTGCATAAATACACAATCAAATCCTCCTCTGGGAGACAAAAAAAGCACATGGTCATACCATGCACCTTTACGCTGTTATTTTCAAATTAAATTATTTCTACATCTATACTAACTGCATAAGCTCTGCTTCAGGTTCCTTTAACTCCTCATAATCGTTACAACCTCCTTCTCTCTCCCTGACAGATATTCCCTTAATACATTCCTGTCTTTGCATATGCGGATTGTTTCCGTAACTGCTTTCCTCGTCATTCCATGCTGTTTTGTCTGCACGTTAAATACTTTACAGAAAACAATATACTGGTTGATAATGTCATCCCTGTCACTTTCATAAATAACTTTTGCTTTTACTTCAATGTCTGTATCTGCACTTTCCTGCTGCTGTAATAGTTTTGGCTGGTACGCTTTGCCATGATTTCCTGTATCTGCTTTGTGTTATTCCGCACCTTATCACCCCGGTTTCACAGAGACTGCACTGTCTTTGTCTTTCCGTTTTGCAGTGCAGCCTTCGCCCTGATGGTCACTGTGCCTTTTTCTCATCTGCGATCTGCTTCCCCGTCACATCCATATGATAATTTTCCCGCAGAATCAGTTCGGAAACCGGTCCGATGGTGTAGCCCTGCTCTTCCAGGTTCGTAAGCATGGTATCCAGCGCCTCTGCCGTGTATTTTGCACCATTGTGGCAGAGAATGATTGCTCCCGGTCCCAGCGCCTTGTGGTTGCATACCGTATCAATAATGGAATCCACTCCATAATCCTTCCAGTCCAGACTGTCCACGGACCACTGAATTGGATAATATTTTAGTTCATATGCCGTTTTCACCACCGAATTGTCATATGCCCCATACGGCGGACGGAACAGAAACATCTCATATCCAGTCAGTTCTTTCACTTTACTGTGTACATCCATCAGTTCTTTTTCCTGCTCGCTTTTTGAAATTGTTGTCATGTCATAGTGGTGTTGGCTGTGGTTTCCAAGGTCATGCCCCCTTTTTACCAGTTCCTTTACGCAGTCCGGGTTATCATCCACCCAGCCGCCTGTCATGAAAAACGTCACCTTCACCTTGTGCTTATCCAGAATATCCATAATTTTTGGAAAATCCTCTGCACCCCATGCAGCATCAAAACTCAATGCCACCCTCTTTTCCGTCGTATCCACACAGTAAATCGGCAGTTCCCTGCCTCCTGCCGTCGCACTGGTCACTATGGCACTTGTACTCTCATATGCTATAAACGCCAGGCATGCAAAAAGAGCCACCGCAAAAAATCCATTTTCCAGATTCTTTCGTGACTCTTTTTTGTATTTATTATATTGAAATATCCGCATATATCCACCGCCGGACAAAACTCTTATTCTATTGTATGTGCGAATGGCGGAAGTTATGCATCACAAGCAAAGCATTTTTCCTTTATTTCTGCTTCGCACAGGTGATTCCTTTGTCCATGTCTTCACACATTCTTCTTTTACAAACCGAACAAACCCGTCAATTTTCCCGGATTTGTCAAAAACAGCCAGCGCCATATAATATGTTTCGCGGTCCTCATCAAAAATAATAACCGGGGGCATTCCGTGAACCAGCAGGATATAATTCATAAGCGTCCGTCCCACGCGCCCGTTTCCGTCGGCAAAAGCATGAATATTTTCAAAAGAAAGGTGAAAATATCCGGCAATATTTAAAATATTTTCAAAAGAATCAGCTTTTTCCTCCGCCTCTTGCAGTTCCATACACAAATCCTGCATAGCAGATGCAACTTCTTCCGGAGCAACACCAGCATCTTCACCAACACCATGGAGCAAAGCGCATGATAAATCGCTCTGCGATGTGCTTTGCGCAGGCAACGCCCCTTTTGGGGCGTCACATAGATAATAATGCTTCTTGTATTCCCCCGGACGTTCTCCCTGCTGCCACCGGCTCTCATTATAACAGCCATGCATTAAAATCCCGTGCACCTGACAGATAAATTCCGGTGTCACCTGAGTCTTTTTTACGATATATTCCCTGAGAAAATCATAGCACTCTTTCTGGTTACCAGTTTCAAACAGTGCACGCAAGTCTCCCGTATAACTGATTACCCTGCCGTTTTCAAAAATTTCCCTTGTCTGGTGAAGATTAAGTCCGGCATTTTCAATCCTGTTGGAATGATACGCAAAAAGAACTCTGTAATTTGACAGTGCAGCATCAAGTGCATAAACAGAATCAATTTTTCTTTTTTTCCATGCCTCAGCAATACAGTCAAAATCAGGCATACCTTCTACCCTTCCAGCTCATCTGCCCTGTTAATAAAATCCACAACCACAAGAATAGACTGAAGCGCTGCTTTCTCTGCAAACGTTTCATAATCCATGGCCCCGCCTTCCCCGTCGGAAATAGAGCGCAGGATTGCAAACGGCACCTGATTGACATGACAGACATGTCCGATACTCCCGCCTTCCATCTCTCCGGCAATCGCCCCGAAACGGGAACGTAACAAATCCTTTTGTGTTTCCTTGTTTAAAAAAAGGTCTCCGGTTGCAATCGTCCCCACCTTGTAGGAAATTCCCTTTTCCAGAAGACAGCTGCACAAAAGCTTCCGCATTTTTTCATCGGAGGGCAGGAAAATCTGGTTCAGTCCTGACAAAAGCCCGACCGGATCCCCCAGCGCAGAGGTATTCATGTCATGCTGCACCACCTGGTCTGCAACCGCCACATCCATAACCTTAAGATCCTTGCAGAGCGTACCCGCCACCCCGATATTCACCATATAATCCACATTGAATTTTAAAATCATTGCTTCCGCACAAATTGCGGCAAACACCTTGCCGATACCGCAAACGGCGGCAACCACCTCTTTATCCCCAATCATGCCGCTGACAAAGGTTATTCCGCTATACTGCCTGGTTTCAACATTGTCCATGGAATCCTGTAAGGTATCCACCTCCATCTGCATTGCACCAATCACGCCAATTTTCATGTCTGTATCCTCCCCTTATTCCGGATAAGTAAATTCCATATTTGTCTGTGCGTTAAGCACTTCAAGGTATTTTTCAGCTTCTGCCTTTGCACTGGCAAGCGAAAGGTTTTCATAATGCCCGCACTCGATTGCAGATGCGCCAAACACCGGCCCGTCATGTTCCAGCACCTGCTTTAATACCTGTTTTGTTTTTTCAAAAACCTCCTGCGGGCTGTGGCTGTTGCGCACCAGCAGATAAAATCCGGTCTGGCAGCCCATCGGGCCAAAATACACCACATCATTTCCCATATCGGAATTGCGCATCAGAGTCGCAACCATGTGTTCCAGCGAATGCATGCTGGCATTGTCCATATAATCGCCTGCATTCGGTTTTCTGGTTCTGAGGTCGTAGGTAATCACGTCCCCGTCCTCCCTCGAAATATAAAATCCCGGAACCAGTACATTGTGGTTGATTGTAAAACTTTTAATTCTCTCCATCCCATTCTCCTTCTTTCTTAAAAATCAGCAGCTTTCCTCAAACTGCAGTAAATAATCCTCAAACACTTCCAGCGCGTCTTCCATCGGCTTTCCGGCTCCCATATCCACGCCCGCCGCTTTAAGAAGCTCAATCGGATCTTTCGAGCAGCCGCCGCATAAGAAATTCTGGATATATTTTTCAACCGCCGCCTGCCCCTCTTCCAGAATCTTTCTGGAAAAAGCAACCGCTGCAGAATAGCCGGTCGCATACTGGTAAACATAAAATGCACGGTAAAAATGCGGAATCCGCATCCACTCATAATCAATTTCCGGGTCTATAACCACATCCGGTCCGTAATATAATACATTCAGGTCATGGTAAATCCGGTTTAAGTCCTGCAGGGTAAGCGTTTCCCCGTTCTGGATTTTTCCATGCACGGTCATTTCAAATTCCGCAAACATGGTCTGGCGGAACACCGTGGTTCGGAACGCTTCAAGCGTATGGTTTAACAAAAACCTGCGGTTTGTCCTGTCTGTTTCATTTTCCAGCAGATAACTGCCCAGCAGAGATTCATTGCAGGTAGACGCAACCTCCGCCACAAAAATGAGATAATCCGCATAAGTCACCGGCTGGTTCTTATTGGAATAATAAGAGTGGATTGCATGTCCCATCTCATGTGCAAGCGTAAACATGCTTTCCAGATCATCCTGATGGTTCAAAAGCACATACGGATGCGTGCCGTATGCCGCCCATGAATATGCCCCGCTTCTTTTATTTTCATTTTCGTAAACGTCAATCCAGCCGTTTTCAAAGCCTTCCTTTAGGACAGAAACATATTCCTCCCCCATCGGCGCAAGTGCAAATGCAACCGTTTCTTTCGCTTTCTCAAAGGAATATTTTGTATCAGAAGCCTCCACCAGCGGCACATACAGGTCATACATATGCAGTTTATCATAGCCCAGAAGCTTTTTGCGCAGCGCCATATATCTGTGCATTGCCGGAAGATGGTCATGTACTGCATGTATCAGGTTGTCATACACACTCTCCGGAATATTTCCTGCGCTTAAATGCATGGAACGCACGCTTTCGTATTTCCGCATCCTTGCAAAAAACCACTCCTGCTTTAGATTGCTGGTAAAGACTGCCGCAATCATATTGGCGGATTTTTCATAGGTATGGTACACTCTTTCAAAAGCCTGTTTACGGATATTCCTGTCCCTGTCATGCATCAGTTTTATAAAATTGCCGTGCGTCACCTGAATTTCCTGTCCGTTTGCCTCCGTAACAGGCGCAAATTTCAAATCCGCATTATTAAACATGGAAAAAATATTTTCCGGTCCTGCCGCGATTTCCTTTGCACCTGCTAAAATCTTTTCTTCAGCAGCGGAAAGGGTATGCTCACGCTTCCTCAATATCACGTCAACCGCACGCCGGTATTGTAAAAGCCCCTTCTCCTCTGCAAAAAATGCATCCAGCTTCCCGGGTGGCACTGCCAGAATCTCAGGTTCTGCAAAACTGGTCTTTGACATGGCGGATACCATAATGGATTCCGCTTTTGCGGCAAACCCCTGGTATTTTGCATCCGCCATGTCCTGGTGCCAGCTCTCGTTTGCATATACATATATCCTGGACAGGGAAAGGGAAAGTTCATCGTTTTTCCGGAAAAAACCAAGGAGCATCTGCGCGCTCTCCTGCAGCTTTCCTTTATATCCCGACAGCTCACCGGCCAGGGCATCTGCTTTTTCCACTTCCTTCTCCCAGTATTCATCCGAATCAAACAAATCCGTAAGCTTCCACTTGTATATGTCCGGTATTTCCGAACGGCTGCGAAGAGTCTTTTCTGCCATATGCGCTCCTTACTGTTTTTATTTCTGAATCAGGGTTCCCATTCCTCCGGTAATCTCCCCTGCCTCTTTGTTCAGCTTTGTAATTAATACGGAACGGATTGCAGATTCACCGATAAAGTCAATTGCCGCCTCAATTTTCGGCGCCATCGTTCCTTCTTCAAATTCGCCTGCCTCAAGATATTTTTTTGCATCAGACAGGGAAATACGGTCCAGCTTCTGCTCATCCTCCCTGCCGAAATTCAGGCATACCTTGTCCACGCTGGTAAGAATTACCAGCATATCGGCATTCAAAAGCTCCGCAAGCTTTCCTGCCGCAAGGTCTTTTTCAATGACTGCACTTGCCCCCTGCAGCTTGTGGTTCTGGGCAAGCACCGGGATTCCGCCGCCTCCACAGGCAATTACGACCTGATCCGCGTCCAGAAGTGCCCTGACTGCGTCAATCTCCACAATATCCATCGGCTTTGGGGAAGCAACCACCCTGCGGTAGCCATTTTCTGCGCTGACCACATGGTTTCCTTTTTTCTCCTCTTCCTCGGCCTCTTCCTTGTTCATGACACGCCCGATAACCTTGGACGGATGATAAAATGCTTCGTCATACGGATCCACAACCACCTGCGTCAGAACCGTGGAAACCGTCTTGTAAATCCCCCTGTTTAACAGCTCGGTACGGATTGCATTCTGTAAGTCATATCCAATATATCCCTGGCTCATGGCTGAACAGACAGAGGTCGGCGTTGCAGTATACTCCGGGTACAGGCGGCAGAATTCGTTCATCGCCGTATGAATCATTCCAACCTGCGGCCCGTTGCTGTGGGTAATCACAACCTGGTAATCCTCCCTGATAAAATCAGCCACTGCTTTTGCAGTCCGCGCCGCCGCCTTCTGCTGCCGGGGCAGCGTGCTTCCAAGCGCCTCATGTCCCAGTGCAATTACAATTCTCTTTTTTTTCATAAACCCTCCTTACTCACGCCTGCATACAACAGATAACAAAAACTCATGCTTCCAGAAACAGTTTACGGGAAATAAAATTATAAACCGTAACAAGAAGCGACGAAAGTATTTTTGCCAGTGCATAAAATACATGAAAAAAATCTACCGCAATCCACATAATCATCTGGTTAAACGCAAGTCCGACCAGACTAAGCGCCACAAAAATAAGCATTTCCTGTATTTTATTTAAATCGCTTTTTCCCTGAAATACAAACCGCATACTAAGTATATAGTTTACTATAACCGACACGGTAAACGATAATGCACTTGCCCAGAAATAACTTACAATATGATATTCCGTCAACAGTACCATAAGTCCATAGTCAATACAAAAACAGGATGTACCGACAATTCCGAACTTACCAAACTGCACCAGTCCTTTCTTTACTCTGTTCATTTCCGGCTCCTGCGAAAAATAGATTGTCCTGTCCGGACAATCTATTATATCGCATTTTATTTCATTTGTCTATGAACTGTTACCGTTTCTGCGCTTCTGACTGGGCACCGAGCTTCACGGTAATGGTCTGTTCCTCATAGCCGTTTTCCAGACGGTTAATCGTTATTTCGACCTCCTGTCCTGCTTTATAGTAAGAAAGCTGTCCTTTCAGGGACCTCATGGTACTGACTCCCTGCCCGTCAAATTTTGTAATGATATCCCCCTGGCGGATTCCGGCTTTTTCTGCCGCGGAACCTTTCATTACCTCATACACATACACGCCCTCCGGCATGTTGTATGCACTGGCAACGTCAGATGAAATATCCTGCCCCTGGATTCCAAGGTATGCACTCTTTGCCTGGTCTACCTTTTCCCTTGTGATAAGCTGCTCTACAATCGGCATCGCATCCGAAATCGGAATTGCGTATCCAAATCCCTCCACGTCCGTATCGGAATATTTAACGGAGTTAATTCCAATCAGCTCGCCGTTTGCATTTAAAAGCGCGCCGCCGCTGTTTCCCGGGTTGATTGCAGCATTTGTCTGAATCATGTTGTTGTTTACAACAGACTGTCCCGTCAGCTGGTCCTGTACCGTAACAGTACGCCCCAGCGCACTGATAATTCCGTTTGTAACGGACTGTCCGTACCCGAGTGCATTTCCAATTGCGATAACTCCCTGTCCAACCTCCAGGCTGTCAGAATCGGCAGGTACGGCTGTCTTAATCGTATCCAGTGTTTCCTGCTTAATACTGTCCAGTGCAACCTTTACAACCGCCAGATCATCCGCTTCATCGGTTCCCTTCACTTCGCAGCTTACGGTTTCATTGTCTGAAAACTGGACCGTAAGCGTATCTGCATCTGCAACAACATGGTTGTTGGTCACAATGTAAAGGTACTTGTCATCGGATTTAATGATAACCCCGGAACCGCAGCTTTCGCTTTCCCTCTGCTGCGTCCCCCAGAACGTCTGGTAAGAAACGGTTCCGGTATTTGTGATTGCGACAATACTTGGCATTGCTTCCCTTGCAATCGCGGACACATCTGAAAGATCCTTTGCCTCCCCCGTGTTTGCCTGCTTCACCTGTGCGGAAGAATTTCCGCTGTTCTTTTTCTTCGTATCCTCACTGCTGCTTTCCTGCGTAATGCTGAGCGCTTTATTTCCAGCATAGCTGACACCGGTAAACACACCGCCTGCGACCAGCCCGAATACCGCCGCAATTGCTGCGTATTTTGCAAGCGTCATGCCAAAACCGGACTTTTTCTTCGGCTTTTTCCCTGGCCGCTGCATCCCCGGCTGTCCGTATACCGGCTGGCTGTACGGATTCCCCTGGGCACTTCCTGTTCCTGCATACGGATTTTGGCTGTACGCATTGTAAGTGCTGCCGTTCTGCGGATATCCGCTGTTTCCCATATTATCTGTTGTCTGTTCATTCTGGTTCGTATTATTTAAATAGTTGTTATCCATGTTGATGAACTCCTTTCTTTTTTATATTCTAGGAGTATTCTACCCATAATCTGTGTTCAAATTGTGACAGAAAAATGTAAAAATTGTGATATATGTGATATCCCGTTTTTCAGGGATATCACCTTCGTAAATCCCATCTGCGAAAGCAGATTCTGCATGGGATTTGCTCCTTTCGATATCCCATTTTTCAGGGATACCACATATATTACGTTTTTCCAGGTAATTGCGAAACTCCCTGTTTCCAAAATCCAGTTGTGCAATATAGACAAATCATACGCAGGTACTTTGGAGCCGCCGGTACTTAGGCGCTGTATTTTAGCGCCTTACGTACCGTTACGAGCGACAAGTAGCGCAAGCGTGCCTGCATTGATTTATCTATGTTGTGCAACGGACGCAATTGCCTATTACGTTTTTCAGGGATATTACATCACTCCACCGTCACGGATTTAGCGAGGTTTCTCGGCTTATCCACATCCAGACCCTTGCCGACAGCTACATAATATCCAAAAAGCTGCAGAGGAATAATTGCAAGCGAATTGGAAAAATACGGGCTGGTTTTCGGAATATAGATTACACGGTCCGCCGTCTTTTCCATCTCCAGGTTGTCATCGTTTGTGACCGCAAGCACGTATGCGCCCCTGGTCTTTACTTCCACAATGTTGCTTATCATTTTTTTGTAAAGCTCCTCCTGCGTAACAACTGCAGTAACCAACGTCCCTTCCTCAATCAGCGAAATCGTACCGTGCTTTAATTCGCCTGCGGCATATGCCTCGGAATGGATATAGGAAATCTCCTTGAGCTTTAAGGAGCCTTCAAGTGAAATCGCATAATCCACCCCGCGCCCGATAAAGAACACATCACGCGCTGCCACATAGCGGTTTGCAAATTTCTGAATCCGCTCTTTGTTTCCAAGCAGAATTTCAATCTGGTTTGGAAGCATCTCGATTTCATGCAGGTAAACCTTCATCTGTTCATCGCTTAACATCCCCTTTGCCTGCGCAAATTTAAGGGCAAGCAGATACTGTGCCACAAGCTGGCAGCTGTACGCCTTAGTCGTTGCAACCGCAATCTCCGGCCCCGCCCATGTATACATAACCTTGTCTGCCTCCCTTGCGATGGAGCTTCCCACCACATTGACGATTCCAAGCGTTTTTACCCCGTATTCCTTCGCAAGCCGGAGCGCGGCAAGGGAATCCGCTGTTTCCCCGGACTGGCTGATTACAATGACAAGCGAATTTTCTTCCAGAATCGGGTTGCGGTAACGGAATTCAGAAGCCAGATCTACTTCCACCGGAATCCTGGCCAGCCCTTCAAACACATATTTGCCGGTTACCCCTGCATGATATGCAGAACCGCACGCCACAATATAAATTTTTCTCACAGCACGGATTTCATCATCCGACATGCCGAGCTCCTCAATTACTATTTCATCATCCTTAATGCGCGGGTTAATTGTGTCCCGGATTGCCTTCGGCTGCTCGTAGATTTCCTTTAACATGAAATATTCATAGCCGCCTTTTTCCGCCGCATTAATATCCCACTCAATATGCCTGGACTTTTTTTCGACCGGCTCCCCGTCCACGTTGAAAAACTCAATCTCCTCATCGGACAGACGGGCAATCTCCTCGTTTTCGATAAAGTAAACATCCCTCGTGTATTTTAAAACGGCCGGAACATCAGATGCAATCAGGTTTCCGTCTTTGGCTTTTCCAACAATCAGCGGGCTGTCTTTTCTGACGCTGTATACCACATCCGGATGCTCTGCAAAAATAATTCCAAGCGCATAGGAGCCTTCCACACGCTGGATAACTTTTACAACTGCTGCCAGCGGATCTTTGTCATACTTGTTGTAATAATAATCCAGAAGATGCGCAACCACTTCGGTATCGGTTTCCGAACGGAATTTATAGCCCCTGTCGGTTAAGGTTTTTTTCAGTTTTAAATAGTTTTCTATGATTCCGTTGTGCACCACGGCGATTGTCTGTGATTCGTTAAAATGCGGATGGGCGTTTTCCTCAGTCGGCTCCCCGTGCGTTGCCCAGCGTGTATGTCCGATTCCAATATGTCCCGGCATTGTCTCCCCGTCATGCGTCAGCTCGCTCAATACCTTTAACCTTCCGGTTGATTTATTAATTACAATATTCTCCCCGTCATAAACTGCCATTCCGGCAGAATCGTATCCGCGGTATTCGAGCTTTGACAGACCGTCCAAAAGAATCGGAGCCGCCTGTTTTTTCCCAACATAACCAACTATTCCACACATACCAGTGTCCTCTCTCTCTTTTCATTTCGAGCCATTACCGGCTCATCCTAAACTGCCACTCCGTTTTTCTTTAACAGTTCCCTTGCCGATTCCACGGAATCCGTTCCGACCGCATTTTTGACCGGTGCAAACTCCGTATCACGGCAGACCTCAAACGGCAGGCAGCTGTCCATCCTGTAAATCATATCCAGTATCAGTGTTTCGAATTTATATGCGTTTGGCTCTTTTGGCTTTACCAGAATCCCCTCTTCATTCAGGTACGGAACTTTTTTCTCCACAACATGAAGCGGCAGACTGGAGTTGACTATCCGCATAAGCTCTTCCACGGAAAACAGATAGTTTAAAATTACACCAAAGCCGTAAAGCAGCGTCCCGTTTTCATCCCTCGCCTCCGCCATTTCCGGCGTCAGGTCGTAATATTCCACAATGGACGGATGCCCGTTTTCCAGGCACATTGCCCCCACTCTCTCGTAAGGATTGGCTTTCCTTACCACCTTTGCTCCACAGACACAGCCTGATGACACTGTGGCTCCGAGAAATACCGGGTCTGCAATGCGCTGCAGCACATTGTCCACGGCAAAGACATTCAGCCATTCAATGCCCTTTTCCTCCATGTCCGCACCAAGTCCTGCTTTTAACATGGATTTAAACCAGCCGCCATTGCCGTTCGGGGACATGGCAAGGGAATCCTCCGCTTCCAGTAAAATGTTCCCGTCAAAATCCACTGCCGGAACCATCTCCTGTACAAAAAATTTCACATATTCCCGGTGATATCCAAAATAATCATTCTCTGCGAAGAATGTCCGCGTATCTCTGTCATTTTTTTCACTGGTCATAATATACAGCGGAATCCATACTCCGGCTTCCTCCTTCACCTGCATCAGGTTTGAAACAAGCTGCTCAAAAATATAGAGATTCTTCGTGACACCAATATTATACATTCCCTTTGCCTTATCAAATCCCAGCCGGGTTCCCTGACCTCCTGCAAGCAGGACTGCCGCTGCCTTTCCCGCACGGAGCGTTTCCAGTCCCTTTAAACGAAACTCTTCCTTCCGCTCCCGGATTTCGGAAAGTTCCATTGCACCAAGCGGTTCAAAGCTGCCGCGTCCGGCCTTTTTCTCCCCAATCAGCCCTAAACAGGACCAGTCCATCCCATCCAGCTGTCCCTCAAGCTTTCCCGGCAGTGGATGACTGATGTATTTTTTCAGATATTTCTGGTCGGTTTCTATAATCTGTTTTCTGGTTTCTTCATTCAAAATGCATTTCCTCCGTCTCTCATCCCCTGCCGGGCATTACATGAAGTAGACCAATCAAAGCTATGACTGGTCTACTATCATCTTATGCCATTAATTTCACTGTGTGTCCTTTTTTAACTGGTCCGTACCGTCTGCGCCGACAGTCTCGTTATATCCTGACGTGTCCACTTTCTGGGCATCCGCAGTAACTCCTGTGTTTGTCATAATTGTACTGCTGATTGTCTGTACGGTCTGCGAAGGTACGTAATTCGTATCGTTAAACATATACTTATGAAGCTGCTTCACATTGTTCATTAAGTCAATCGGTACTACCGTATCCCCGCTGGCAAGATCCCTGGTTGTTAAATCAAATGGGAATCCCGTGGTACTTTTTACGTTATACTGGGTAACGTCCTTTGCAAGTGACAGAATCTGGCTGGTTGACATACTTGTCTGGATATGATCCACAACCGTATTGCAAATCTGTGTCAGTGTTACCAGCCCCGCTTTTTTTGCCTTTTCCAGCATTGCCTGCATCACAATTCTCTGACGGGATGCACGCTTGTAATCATCCCCGGCAAGCTTACGGATTCTGGCATAGGTAGTCGCCTGCGTACCGTCCAGATGCACCCTGCCGTACTGTGTCAGGGCCGGTGTAGTTTTCCCGGTTACTTTGTCCACAGCCACTTTGTGCTCATTAATCTGGTTCATTTCACCCTGGGTAATCTCCAGGTCAAGACCTCCCAGATCATCAATGACTTCCACTACTGCAGCCCAGTCCACACTGACATATTCCTTGATATCCAGATCCAGGTTCGAATTCAGCATCTGGACTGCGCGCGTTGCCCCGCCGTCTGCATAGGCGCTGTTACATTTGGAAAACTTTCCGCTTCCTGTCGTAAGATAAGTATCACGGTATACGGATACCAGTTTTACATCCTTCGTCTTATTGTCAATGCTTGCAATCATAATAACATCAGAATTTCCGCCCTTGTATGAATTTTTACTCCGGTTATCCAGACCGAAAATTGCAATGTTGGTATACCCTTCCAGTGACTCCAGTGTATTTTTGTCGAGGTCATCATTAATCCCGGCCTCCGATGCCTCCATTTCCTGGTGATCCACCCTGTTTAGCATCTGAAAACCGTATGCCGCAACGAGCAGTACTGCAAGAAACAGTATTTCAAACCCGAATAACAGCAGCTTCTTCTTTTTTTTCTTCTTTTTCTTTGCCATATTCCTAACCCTTTTGCCTGTTATGTATATACAGCCATGCCTTGGCATAGCTCGTTCTTTCATCCTCTGACATATCTGTAAACTTTTCCAGATCAAGATTTGTCAGACGCATTTGTCCGTCTCCGCACTGGTGACATTCCACGTCCTTTCGCCTGGATACCATCCGCATCCAGCCGCATCTGGGACAAATATATATTTTCATCATCACATTTTACCGCTTATTCGAACGCCTTAAGTACTTCGGCCTTTAATCCCTCAAGCGTCTGGTCTGCGCCTTCCAGCGAAGTGCCCTTTACGCCGACATAAAACTTAATCTTCGGTTCTGTTCCAGACGGACGGACACAGCACCATGCGTTGTCCGAAAGCTCATAATACAGCACATCGGAAGACGGAAGACCGGTGGAAGCAGTTTCCCCTGTCTTTAAATCCTTTCTGGTATCCGCCTTGTAATCGCGAACCGCCAGCACCTCAAAACTTCCAAGCTTTTCAGGTGTATTTTTTCTTGCCCTGTCCATGATTTCCTTAATCTGTGCCGCACCGTCAATTCCCTTAAGCGTCATGGTTGCAATGCCTTCCCTGTAATAACCGTATTTCTCATACATCTCAATCATGCCGTCCCAGAGGGTCTTTCCCTGTGACTTGTAATATGCCGCTACCTCACAAAGCATGCATACAGCTGCCGGTGCATCCTTGTCCCTTGCGTATGTTCCGGGCAGACACCCATAGCTTTCCTCAAAACCGAACACATAATTCTTATTTCCTGTTTTTTCATATTTGAGCATCTGCTCGCCAATATATTTAAATCCAGTCAGCACTTCCACCAGCTCCACATCATAAGCGGCAGCAATTGCCTTTGCCATGTCCGTGGATACGATGGACTCTACCAGCACCGGATTCTTTGGCATGGTATGGTTTGCGCGCTTCTGCCCGAGTATGTATTCCGCAATCAGCATTGCAGACATATTTCCGGTAAAGGTCACATATTCACCGGTCTTTGTATCCTTACAGTAAACGCCGAGACGGTCTGCATCCGGATCTGTGGCAAGTACAAGGTCTGCATCCTTTTCCTTTGCAAGCTCAAGCGCAAGCTTCCATGCATCCGGATTTTCCGGATTCGGGTACGGCGCAGTCAGAAAATGCCCGTCCGCCACAGCCTGCTGCGGCTCAATATAGACATTTTCAAATCCAAGGTCTTTTAGGACACGCTGTACCGGGCCAAGTCCTGTACCATGGAGCGGGGTATAAACAATCCTGATATCCTTTGCCATCCGCTTAATGATTTCCGGATGAATGGAAAGGTTCCTCAGTTCCTTAAAATATGCCTCGTCCAGCGAATCCTCTATAATATTATAAAGCCCTTTCGCTTTTGCCTCTTCCTTATCCATGGTTTTTACCATGTCAAAATCGGTTACCTTCGAAACCTCTGCCATGATTCCGGTATCATGCGGTGGTGTCACCTGCGCACCATCTTCCCAGTATACCTTGTATCCGTTGTATTCCCTCGGATTATGGCTTGCCGTAATTACGATTCCCGCAATACATCCAAGCTGTCTTACCGCAAAGGAAAGCTCCGGCACCGGACGGAGTCCGTCAAAAACATAGGTTTTGATTCCGTTTGCCGCAAGGCATAGAGCAGCTGCGTCCGTAAATTCATCCGCCATCAGACGTGAATCATGTGCAATCGCCACTCCTCTGCTTTGTCCGTTCTGCGAGAGAATATAGTTTGCAAGTCCCTGTGTTGCCTGCCGTACTGTATATATATTCATGCGGTTCGTTCCTGCCCCGATAATCCCGCGGAGTCCTGCAGTTCCAAACTCCAGTGTCCGGTAGAAACGGTCCTCTATCTCTTTTTCATCCCCTGCGAGAGCCTTGAGTTCTGCTCTCGTATCATCGTCAAAATAAGTATCACTGCACCATTTGTCGTATTCCTTTTTATAATCCATAGTTCAAATCCCTCCTGCATTCCTATACTTCTAACCATTCTAACACAATCTTTTTTGTTTGAAAAGTTTTTTAATATTTTTTAAGAAACGTAACTATTCGAGCCACCCTGGAATAAGATAAACAGACTCTTACATGCAGGCATGACGATTCTGCTTATCTTATTTCCAGGGAGTTCTGAAT
>CAYNOE010000017.1:10246-24540 GCA_964398745.1 uncultured Lachnobacterium sp. | reverse complement strand
AAAAACTTTTTTAACATTTTTCATTTTACCTGTTGACATTTCTTAGCTGGACTTTCTTTGAATACCCTGCTTTCTTATTTTTCCTTATTATTCTTAAGGATTAGTCTCTTGAACTTAGAGGAATATGTCCAGTACTTAGAGGAAAGCTTCGGGCAGTTTCTGCCTGTCACGGAAGAAATCTTTGTCACCCGCGGTACTCCCTTATTTGTAGGCGAAGGTCCGCGGCAATATCCATCTTTGCATCCCTTGTAATAGCTGTCGTATACAATGGGTTTGCCGTGCATAATCGCTTCCCACGTATCAATTCTGTAAAAAAGCCCTGCGGACCCATTCTTTGCAGTAATGGTTCCGATTGAGTAATTACATTTTGAAACCTTGTCAAAAGACCCTACAGAACATGAAAGACCTGCGGCGGCTCCCCTGCCTTTTACTGTAACACTGCCCACATTGTAGCAGTTGTTCACCCGGCCTGCATTAATACTCAGTCCCCCTGCCACCGATCCAATCGAGACATCGTTAGGCTCTTCGTCCACATCACATACATGACACGACTGCGATGTTTTCGTGCCTGTCGCAGACACCTTTCCCTTGTTATAGCATTCACTGGCATCTGTAATACCCTCGGAAAGCCCCGCCGCGCCAACGCTCGCTCCTCCTGTGACGCTTATCTTCCCTTTGTTCCAGCATTTTTTCATTTTGTACACTTCCTCTACCAGCCCGTATGCCTTGACAGCCGATTTCATCTTCGGAGCCGATACCTGAATGGTTCCGCTGTTTCCGCAGGATGTCATTGTCTTAGGTCTGCCTCCGGCGATTCCGTAAGCGACGATCACTTCATTATTCGTTTCCCGGAGTTTATCTACAGAACCCTTGTTCACACTAAGCTTAATTTTCCCGGAATTCGTACACCCCGTGACTTTTTCGGTCGCTGACACGCAAAGCCCCGCCGCCAGGAAATTCCCGCTTTCACTCAGGGCTCCGTGGTCAGTGTTCACCCATTCATACGCGGCTTTCGTATCTGCCGTGATGCTGCCCTTAAAGGAACAGTTTTTTAAGTTTTTTACAGAATTCGCCAGGCCGCTGATGTCCAGCTCATTCGTCATTCCTGTGCTGACCTTTATTTTCAGGCTGCTCGAACAGTTTGTAAATGTGCTGCTGTTGCCGCCGCACAATCCCCTGACTCCATAATGAACGCCGGGTTTTGCGGTGCAGTTTCCTTTGATTGTAATTTTTCCGGAAACCTTCACTTTGTCAAATTTACAGTCACGCGCATTAGACACAAGTGTACACACCTGCGCCCCATCCTCTCCCGCGTTTACATTTAGATTTACCCCTGTCAGTGAGAGGTTTTTAAAGGTTGCTTTTTCTGCCAGGCCAATAAGGCTCACCGGTGCCCCGTAGTTGCCGTTTCCTTTGCCGCTGTAGGTATAGCCTTTAATCTTATGTCCCCTGCCGTCCAGGGTACCTGTAAATTTCGGATCTTTCCCATACCCGTCTCCCGGAAACAGCGTCTGCATCTCTTTCGGAAGCGTAATGTCCTTCGTCAGATAATAGCTGCCGGACGGATTGTCTGCAATGTTCATAAAATCCTGTGCGGAGGAAATTGGAATCTGCTCCGCTGCCCGCACTTCTGTTACAGATGCCGGCCAGATGGTAAGCATCATGCACAGTGCAAGCGCCATTCCCATTACTTTCCTAAAACTTTTTTTCATTTTTGTACCATGCTGCAGGCAGTCACTTGGCTCGTTGCTCGCGGGAATAAAGATTGAAAATCACCTGCAGCCTTTTTCCTTTCCTCTTATTATTTTTCAATCTTTACCTCCACCGGTTTATTTTTACTACTACATTATAATTGATTTTTCCATGAATGCACAGAAAGCGGCGCGAATGGTAATTATTTGGTGCGAATGGTCAAGGCGGCATACGCCGGAACCTGGCTCAGCCCGCCGCTCTTTTTCCCGCCACGATATGCGCGGCAGGAATGAAAACAGCTCCGGCAAGCAGATAGGTGCACCCATAGGAAATCCAGTCGGTCTGGTCCAGTACACTGTACTGAAACCAAAAGCTGTGCGTCCCAATATGTGCCATGGACAAAACGGAATAAACCAGAACCACAAAAACTGCCGCCGCCACATTTCTCGTGACCATGCACAAAAAATAGGAAAAACCGTGCATAAAAAAAATAATCATAAACATCTGCAGGATTAAATCCATGATTCCGTCATCCTGTCCTGCCCAGACAGCGGCCGGCAGGAGACAGACAGCCTGAAACAGGTAAATACCAATGACAAGCCCCGTCATAGCAGATGGATTCCAGAGCAGTTCCCCTCCCTGCCCGTGTATGTATTCCGAAAGGCATAAAAACAGCCAGAAGGTGGACACTGCAGGCGCATAGGTATATACATATTCCTGCAGTGCGCCTGCCATCCCCGCCGCCACATAAACCGGACTTTTCTGCAGTTCATATGCTGCAGACGGAAGCAGCAGGTAATAAACTGCCAGCGGAATAAAAAACAGCCCTTTCATGGGCTTTATATGAATCCATATTCTTTCTATTGTTACCAGCATACCATACCTCCCCCTTAAATCCGTTTCTGGATACAGAGATACCCGTCCTCAAGCGTTGGCTCCATCCGTGGAAATGTAAGCGCAGCAGAAGATAAAATCCTGTACTGTATCTGCCCGTCCTCTTCAAACTGCTTTTCCATAAAATAATCCCGCGCAATTTCCGTTTCCTTTCCCTTCGGGCAGGAATACACCTTTCCGTCAGCCGTATTTGCAATCTCCCTGCATGTTCCAATCTTTAAAATTTCCCCTTTGTCAATAATGATGACCGCATCACAGCAGGCTTCAATATCTTCCACGATATGCGTGGAAACAATGACCGTCTCCGTTTTTCCAAGAGCAGACAGGATGTTTTTAAAATGCATCCGCTCCTCCGGGTCCAGTCCGGCAGTCGGCTCGTCAAACAGCAGAAGCTTTGGCCTTCCCATCAGTGCCTGCGCAATTCCGAGCCGCCTGACCATACCGCCGGAAAGGGAGCCAACCCCTGCCTTTATCTTCCCTTCCATATAAACCGCCCGCAGGCACCGCAAAATCTCTTCATCGCGCCCTTTTTGGGGGATTTTTTTCGCACTGGCAAGGTAACGCATCATATCCAGTACTGTCAGCTCCTTAAACAGGCCGAAGGACTGCGGCAGATAGCCTGTCATAACCGCCTTTTTCTTTATGGATACCCCGTCCGCCTCTACTTTTCCGCTCCAGTTGCCATAAACGCCTGCCATGCAGCGCATCAGCGTGGTTTTTCCGGCCCCGTTTTTTCCAAGGAAACCGTAGATTCCGTTTTCCAGACAGCAGTTTATATTTGGAAAGGACTGCCTTTTTCCCAAAGGATTTGTTCAAATTTCTAATCTCTATCATTCTCTTCTTCCTCCATCTGCTTTATATTTTCCTGCATTTCTCCCATGGTTTTTTCCATTTCCCTGAGTTCTTCCCTGGAAAAAATCTGGTACCAGTCGCCGGTCATCAGGTATCTCCCATAGCGGTCTTTCAGGGTCAGTATATCCCCCATCAGCTGGTCTTTCCCAAAATAATATCCTGAATTTCCTCCTGGAGAAAGACACAAGAGCCGCGGTCTTTCCCCGGACTTTTCTTCATACCAGCGAATAAATTTTTTGTATTCACCTGGATTTTTTTCTATTTCCCTTTGTTCCTGACTGACCGGCGAATACAAAATTCTGCAGCCGTCTATTTCTTTTTCTTTCATAAATATCCCCGCATACAGGGAAAAACTGTCGCATTTTCCTTTAAAATGATTCTTTTTGTCAGAAGGCAGGTTTGAATATACATTCTGTTTTGTATGAACTATAATATCGCAGTCCACATCATAGCCGAAGCCTTCCATTGTATATCCGTAATATCCGTACTTTTGTATGTATACCGTGTGAAAACCGGGCACTGGGTAATATTCCAGATACCCCGGCAGGAAAATCCCCTGCGGACTGGAATAACAGTTCGGATGAAAACCGCTGTAATAAAAGGTAAGTTCCAATATCTTTTCCCCGTGCGAATCCACCGTCAGGTAATCCCCGTCCTGATAAAATTTCAGCTTTTTCCCGGACTGGTTCTCCACTTTCTTTACATGGTAGTCATGGTAAAGGGTAAAGCGGTACTGCGGCAGTTCCTGCGTATCAACAGCGACTGTTACCTTCGCATCAAGCAGACGTTTCACTGTAAAATCAGCCTGTAAAAAAGTCAGCTTAAAATCCGCTGTCTCATCGCGGGAAGAATCCGCACCGGTGTACATATAATACGTTGAATCCCCCTGCCAGTAATCATCCGTCATTCCACCAAAAGATATTTCAGAAGAAGGCTGAAGATAAAGCACAAGACTTACCATCCCTGCAGCGGCAAAAACTGCTGAAAAATATTTCTTCCCATGGGGCAGTTTCCGGTGCAGGACAATCGCCAGAACAATCCCTGTCCATGCAAGTACCCGCCAGATATTTACATTTTCCACAGAAAAAATATAAAAGGCGTTATTCATCATGTCATAGTCCTGACTGTAGAGATTAAACAGACGCGGGATTCTCCTTACTAAACTGCTTTTTTCCATCAGCATTGTATCAAGAACCGCAATATTACCCTGACTTAGCAGGATACAGATTCCCACAAGCACACAACAGGCAACCGCTTTTGAACCCAGTCCTGAAACAGCAAGTCCCAAAAGAACTGCTATGATATGCGGCAGAAACTGGTGTATGAAAACAAGCTTTAACAGATAAACTTCCAGCCCCTGATTCTGTAACTGAAAGCTGCTCATTTTCCAGTATAAAAATGCGAATGTCCCAATGGAAACTGCCAGTGCAAAAAATGCCAGAAATACCAGCTGGCAGGATACCTGCTTAAGCATTCCGTAAGATACCCCCGCAACGGTTTCATCAAGCCCCGCCTGCCTGCTTTTGGACTGGTAAATATAAGAAACAAAAAGGATACCTGAACTTTTTCCAGTACATTCCGGGGTCCGTCATATATAAAATCACCATAAGGATTTGTAAGCAGACCATGAATAAAAAAGACAAACCACAAAACGGTAAGCAGGATTAAGACTGGTGTTTTTAAATAGCGTTTTATACTGATTACAAACATATTTACTCCCCTTTACTTCTTACTATCCGATGTGAGGGTAACATATGCCTGCCATATTTACAATATACCCTGTTCCAACGGGCGGAAAGCCTGTCCGTACGGGAATATTTTATGATTTTGGGATGTGAAGCAGAACAATTGAGCGGAAAAATTTATTCTGACGGTCATATGACCAGTTTAATGTGCTGCCGTATTTTTCCAGGGTACGGCTGACACTTTTCATTCCCACTCCGTGGTTATGGGAATCCGGTTTTTGTGTCAGCAGCCTGCCGTCCACAATGATGGGGTCCTTACCGGCGCTGTTTTCAATTTTCACTGCAGAATACGCATTGTTTACCGTATACAGATCCACATATATTTCTTTCTGTTCAGATAATGCTGCCGCTTCCACCGCATTATCCAAAAGATTGGAAAACACCGCGACCGTATCCAGTTCCGAAACAAACGCAAGCGTGGGAAAATCTGAGTGGATATGAATTTCAATACCGTTATCATGGCACTTCTTTACTTTCTGTTTCAACAGAGTATTAAAAATCTTATTATCCGTATACTGCGTATCCTCCAGTTCCTGCCGCGAAAAACGGATTTTCTGCAGATACTCCCTTGCCTGCGTATTTTGGGGATCAATCAGCTCTTCCAACAAATCAAGGTGTTTATAAAAATCATGTTGCAGAATCTTTGTGTTTTCATCTTTCCCGGATAAAACCAGATATCCTGCAAGCTTCTCTTTATTTCGGTCTGATTCCTGTTCCAGTTCCCTTAATTTCCTGTTCTGCCCGCTTAATGTCTCACTGATATAAAACGTAACAAAATTAACTGCAAGCAGTACAAAACCTGTAAACAAAAAAACAGATGAATCCATTTCCACGGACATTAGCTGTGCAAGACAAAACATGGTTAAAAGCGGAACTGCCGCAAGAAAGGAAAGCTGCCAGTCCCGCCTTCCCGTTTCTTTGATATCATCATACTCCGTAAATCTCTTCAGGAAAAAAATCCCCACCAGGAAAACAAAAACCCCGCCAAGGGACAAAAAGATTACCTGCCTCATGTCCATATCCGCAAACGACAGCCCATAGTAGTGTTTTCCTATAAAAAAATCATCCAGAAATTCCCCCGGCGAACTGTAATCCATAAAAGAATGCGCCCTGATTCCAAACGGATACTGGACGACATATCCAAAAGCAGTCGTCAGCGCATCCAGAAACAGACTGTAAAATACAGCCTTCTTTTTTTGAATGCGGTAATTAAAAATTAAAAGGGCATAATGGACCAGAAAGAACAGAACCAGCGACAATTCCATCCTGTTCTGCAGTCCTGCATAGCCCAGAAACATATACCCGCAAAACACGGACAAAAAGCGGACTATCCACCTTTTTTCCGGCATAAAGCTTGTTTGCGCATAGTAAAAAAATAAAATAAATTCACAGATATATCCCAGAAAATAAACCAGCATATCCATGTTTCCCGCCAGATCACTCATCGCAGTTCACAGCTCCATTCCTTAAACCTTTTATCAAATGCCGCATACCTGCGTCTGGAAATAAACGCATGGTAAATTTGTCCCCCATAGCTTAAGACCACGTCTGTTTTATTATAGTCCGTGACATAATTTAAATTGACAAAACAGCTTGCATGGGTCTGGAAAAAACATATCTTTGTAAGCTGCGCAGTAACACTCCGGAACGTATCATAGGTTTCGATTTCATCCTCTATGGTAATAATCCTTGTCATCCTTGCACTGTGGTATACGCAGATAATATCCTTTAACAGAATCCTTATCTTTCTGCGGTCTGACATTACGGTAATGCTTTGCATGGCGACACTGATTTCTTTTATTGCAGACCGGATTCCATAAAGAAGCCTTGCATGGTTTAAAGGTTTCGTCCAGAAGCGGAATGCGTGTTTATTGAGCGCCTGGTCCATATAATTCTCATAATGGGTAACAAAAAAAATCAGGCAGAAGGGACTTTTTCTGTGAAGCATTTCCGCAGTTTCTATGCCGTTTAATCCGTCCATTTCCACATCCAGAAATACCATATGGTAGATTTTCGGGGAAGCAAGCATTTCCCCGGACTGTAAAAAAGTATCAATTTCCCAGTCTGTCTGTTTCTGTAATATCCCTGCAATCTGCTCTTTTTCCGCATTTAAATCCGCAATTTCATCATCACAGACTGCAATCTGCAGTGTCATAAATCAGATCTCCTCCCAAACATCCTAAAGCCCGTCACTCCGCCAGCAGTCTTTCCACCAGCTTCACACATTCGGCCGCATCCTTTGAATACCCGTCCGCGCCGATTTCCTCCGCAAAGCTTTCGGTAATGCAGGCACCGCCAATAATCACCTTGCTTTTGCAGCCCTTTTCCTTACAGATATCCACCACATCCTGCATCCGCATCATGGTGGTCGTCATTAAGGCGGACAGACCGATGACTGCTGCATGTTCCTTCATTGCAGTATCCACGATGTCTTCACACGGTACGTCTTTTCCCATGTCAATCACGTTGTAACCGTAATTTTTTAACATCAGTACAACCAGATTTTTGCCAATATCATGGATATCCCCTTCCACAGTCGCAATTACAAGCGTCGGCATTTCCTTTCCGTCGTTCTTTGTTTCCAGCAGCGGCTCTAAATAATCAATTGCCAGCTTCATCGTGTTCGCGCTTGCAATAAGCTGCGGGAGAAAATATTTTTTCTGCTCAAACAGCACGCCCACTTCATTGATGGCAGGAATCAGGGAATCATTGATGATACTTTCCGGCTTTGCCCCGCCGGCAACCATACGCTTCACTTCATCCACAACCGTTCCTTTGTTTCCTTTTAATACCATGGTAAAAACAGCGTCCGTTCCCTTCGGACTTTCCGTGCCCGTACCACTTTCTTTTGCCTCTTTTCTGACAACAACGGTTTCATATCCCGCCTTTTCCTCCGCCAGTCTGTTCATTCGTTCAATATAGCGGATATCGCTGTCCGGCCGGTGCAAAAGCATGTCCGATGCAAATGCCGCGTTCATTAAAAGCTCCTGCGACGGGTTTGCAATCGCCATGGTAAGACCCTTGCTGATTGCCATGGTCAGAAACGCCGTATTGACGAAACTGCGCTCCGGCAGTCCGAAAGAAATATTGGACAGTCCGCAAATGGTCGGAAGCTTTTTTACATCCTTACAGTAAGCAATCGTCTCATAACACTCCTTTGCCGCGTCGGGATTTGCCCCGATTGTTGCAACGAGCCCGTCCACGACAATATCCTCATGTGCCATCCCGCTTTCGAGTGCTTTTTCGTAAACGTTCTCCAGAATTCTGTGCTTCTCCTTCGCATCCGCAGGAAGCCCGTCATCGGAAAGCGGAAGCAGGACAAACATCGCCCCGTATTTTTTTGCAAGAGGAAGCATTTTTTCTATTTTTTCCGTTTCAAGGGAAATGGAGTTAATCAGCGCCCGTCCCGGATAGACACGGAGTGCGGCCTCCATTACATCCGCATGGCTGGTATCCAGGCTGAGCGGACAATCCACGGTCGCACAAACCTCATAGATGACCTGCTCCATCATTTCTTTTTCATCAATTCCATTCATACCCATATTGATATCAAGGATTCCTGCGCCGTTTTCCTCCTGCTGCATCGCCATTTCCCGCACAAGGTCCAGCCTGCCTTCCCGGAGCTGTTCCTGCAGTTTTTTCTTTCCGGTCGGATTAATCCGCTCCCCGACCACGATGAAATTCCCATCCAGTGATATCTCCACATTTTTCCGCTCCGAGGCTAAAATCCTGCGGTGGTTTTTTAAAGGCGCAGTTGTCTTCATCCCCAAAACCGCTTCTGCAAGCGCCTTAATATGCCTGTCCGTTGTACCACAGCAGCCGCCGACAATCGCCGCGCCTGCCTGTACCAGGGCTTTCCCCGCTTCGGCAAATTCTTCCGGCGTCATGCGGTATACGGTCTTTTTCCCCTCCAGTTCCGGAAGCCCTGCATTTGGCTTTGCAATAACCGGAACAGTGGCATACTCCGACATTTTTTTCACCGCATCCACCATTTCCATGGGGCCTGTGGAGCAGTTAATGCCGATAGCGTCCACGCCAAGGGACTGTAATACGACAACCGCGGTTTCCGGCGGCGTACCGTAAAGCGTCCTCCCGTCCTCATTATAGGTAAGCGTCACCATAACGGGAAGCTCACAGACCTCCCTGATGGCAAACACTGCTGCCCTGCACTCCTGCAGGCTCATCATGGTTTCCACGACGAACAGGTCCACTCCCGCCTCATACAGAATACGCGCCTGCTCCTTATAAACCTCCACCAGTTCCTCAAACAAAAGGTCGCCCATCGGAAAAAGCTGCTGCCCCGTCATGGTCAGATCCCCGGCAACAAATGCCTGCTCCTGCACTGCTTCCCTGGAGAGGGCCACCAGTGTCCGGTTGATTTCCTCCAGACGGTCAGAAAGACCATATTCTTCCAGTTTAATGCGGTTTCCAGTAAAAGTCGGCGCATATATGATATGGCTTCCCGCTTTCACATAAGCCGCCTGCAAATCCTTAATCACCTGCGGATGCTCCATGACCCAGAGCTCCGGACACACCCCGACCGGCATACCCGCTTCCATCAGATTTGTTCCGGTGGCCCCGTCTAAAATCACGGGAGCGTGTTCTTTTATAAAATCCGCAAATTCCTTTTTTGTCATAGCTTATCCTCTCTTGCACTTTTATACATTTCTTATTATAATCTATAAAGATGATACACGTCTAAAGTCACAAAATCAAGAGAGGCAGGAAAAACTATGTGTAAAATACGTCTTGTTGCATTAGACCTTGACGGAACGCTGTTCGACAACAGCAGCAGAATCAGCGCACGAAATATAAAAACCATACGGACCGCTATCGAAAAAGGTGTGCATGTCATTATTTCCACAGGACGCCCGTTCGCAGGGCTTCCATTTGAACAGCTTAAGGATACGGGCATCCGCTATGCCATCACGGCAAACGGAAGCGCGATTTATGAAATTCCCACCCAAAAATGCCTTGCCGAGGAAGCGATGGATGAAAAAATAATCCTTCCGGTCCTTGACTTTCTCCTTTCCCGGGATATCCATATGGATGCATTCATCGGCGGAAAAGGCTATACCCCCGTGCAGTGCGTGCCTGCCGGACAAAAACTTACCGTTCCGGATTCCTTAAAGCATTACATTTTAAATACCAGAATCCGCGTGGACAACCTTCCCGGATTCATTCAAAAAAACCAGCTCAAGGTACAGAAAATGACCCTGAATTTTTATCCGGATGAAAACGGGGTTTACAAAAACCGCGAGGAGGTCAGACAGTTTCTGGAAAGCAATCCAATGGTTTCCTGTGTCAGCGGCGGCTACAACAATCTGGAATTTACACGCGCGGATGTCAGTAAGGGAACCGCTCTTTACACCATTTCAGACCTCCTTCATGTAAAACGCAGTGAAACCATGGCAATTGGAGATACCGAAAACGACCTTGAAATCATAAATGCTGCCGGAACCGGAATTGCAATGGGAAACGCCACCGATGATGTAAAACAGCAGGCGGATTATGTGACTGCTGACAACATGCACGATGGCGTCGCCGATGCAATAGAACAGTTTGTTCTGAATAAATAATTTTATCCGTTTCGTAAAATCTGAACGCATTTTTTTATGCTTTCAACCGTTTCATCCACCTGTTTTTTGTCAGTCTGCCTGCCCATTGTAAAACGCAGGCTGCCTGCCGCCCATTCCTCCGGCACTCCAATTGCTTCTATTACATGGGAAATTCTGGTCTGTCCGCTGTTGCACGCGCTTCCCGCGGAGGCACAGATTCCCTCTTCTTCCAGAAGAACCAGAAGGGATGTGGCGTCCACATTTTTAACGCTGATGTTCACATTTCCCGGCAGGCGCTTATACGGATGCCCGTTTAAACGGATTTCCGGAACTTCATGCATAAGCCGTTCCACAAAATAATTCCTGAGCATGACAAGGCGTTTACGAACATGGTTCATTTCAGCCGCCGCAATGGACAATGCCTCCGCCATCCCGACAATTCCAGCCACATTTTCGGTTCCCGCACGTTTTCCCCGCTCCTGCCCTCCGCCGTGGATAAAAGACGGAAGATCCCTGTCTTTTCTCACATAGAGAAATCCGGCTCCCTTGGGTCCGTGGAATTTATGTGCGCTTGCACTTAAATAATCCACCGGAAGTTTTGCCATGGAAAGCGGGATCTGCCCGACCGCCTGCACGGCATCGGTATGAAATGCAATCCCCTTTCCCCAAAGCTCCTTTCCAATCTCCGCAATAGGCTCAATGGTTCCGATTTCATTGTTACCCGTCATAATAGAAACCAGCGTCGTATCCTCCCTTATGGCATCTTTTACTGCCGCAGGGCTTACCAGCCCGTATTCGTCCACATCCAGATATGTCACGTCATAGCCCAGGCTTTCCATATATTCGCAGGAACGAAGCACGGCATGGTGTTCGATTTTTGAAGTAATGATATGCTTTCCCTGGCTTTTTTTGGCACCTGCCACATTTTTTATTACCCAGTTATCCGATTCGCTTCCGCATGAGGTGAAAAAAATTTCTTCCGGATATGCATCCAGTACCCGCGCGATTTTTTTTCTTGACTCCTCCACTACCTGTCTGGTTTTTCTTCCCATGTCATAGGTAGTGGAAGCATTTCCGTATTCATCCATAAAATAGGGTTCCATTGCTTCTTTCACCTGTGGAAGCAGCTCTGTTGTAGCTGCATGGTCCATATAGATTTTACAACTCATATTCTGCATCCTCTTTTCATACAATTATTACCAAGTTCATAATTTGGAGTTTTCCTTTGAAGCTTTCCCGATTTACAAAAAATCCCCTGGTTACTGGTACGCTTTTAATGACCGCTGCCGGCATTCTAAGCCGCATCCTCGGCTTCTTCTATAGAATATTCCTCTCACGTACAATTGGTGCAGAAGCGCTGGGAATCTACCAGCTGATTGGCCCTGTTTTTACTGTATGTACGGCTTTTACGGCTTCTTCCATCCAGACCGCGATTTCCAAGTTCGTAGGGGATATGACAGGCCAGTGTGCAGGTGCCGCATGCGGGGAAAAAATGGCGCGCGCCTATTTAAAACTCGGTCTTATCATATCCTCGTCCCTTGCAGTCGTTACAAGCATTTTTGTCTTTAAAAATGCGGGCTGGATTGCCGTTCATTTTCTTGGGGAAGCCCGCTGTGAGCCGCTCCTTGTCCTGCTTTCCTATGCCTTACTGCCCTGCTGCGTCCATGCATGTATCAACGGCTATTATTACGGGAAACAGCGCGCCGGCATCCCGTCCTTCTGCCAGCTCGTGGAACAGGTTGTGCGTGTGGGAAGCGTCTGGATTTTTTATCAGGTTCTGATGAGTAAAAACCTTCCGCTTACTGCAGGCCATGCAGTTGCCGGTCTGGTTTTAAGTGAATTTTCCGGCCTTTTTGTCGGCTCTATTGCCCTTTTTCTTGAAAAAAGACTGCCAAAAGATGCCTGCGCAAATAATACTTTAGACTACAAAAATATGACCACGCTTTTTCTTTCCATGGTCATTCCCCTTACCTTAAACCGCGTTCTGCTTGCCGCAAGCTCAAGCATTGAAAACCTGCTGATTCCGCAAAAACTCCAGGTTTTTGGATATTCTTCCGCTGACGCCTTAAGCATCTATGGAATTTTATCCGGAATGACCATGTCCGTCATACTGTTTCCCGGCGTCCTTACAAATTCATTTTCCGTCCTGCTCCTGCCTGCCATCTCAACTGCGCATGGACAGCACAATGAAAGGGGAATCGCCGCAGCAGTAAAAAAAGCAATCCTTTACGGACTGCTTCTGGGTTTTGTATTTACGGCTTTCTTTCTGTTTTCCGGAAACTGGATTGGAAACCACCTGTTCCACAATGCACTTTCGGGTGTTTTTATCCGCCGTCTGTCATGGCTGTGCCCGCTTATGTATGTCACGAGCCTGCTCGGAAGCATTATACACGGTCTTGGCAATGCAAGGCAGATGCTTTATATCAATCTGCTCGCCTGCCTGATCCGCACCGGCATGGTCTGGTTTTTTGTCCCGGTAAACGGAATCAGCGCATACCTCTGGGGCATACTGCTTTCCTATGTATTTACAACAGCTGCATGCATGACGGCACTGCGCGGTTATCTTAAACCTGGTAATGAAAGGAAGTAACTAATTTTGCTTATCTTATTCCAGAGGGTTCTGAATCGTTACGAAAAGAAAATATAAATAGCATATATGGCTGCTGCAATTCCCACTGACGCAACAACGTCGCTGATATAGTGAACCCCTGATACGACACGCACCACGGCAAGAAAAAGCGTCAGGGCAAGACAGAATATCCCAGCCTGCCAGAAACCGTACACAAAAAATGCACCGGAGATAATGGCTGCCGAAAAAACGTGTCTGCTTGGA
The DNA here is from genome assembly GCA_964398745.1 of uncultured Lachnobacterium sp. Taxonomy (GTDB): domain Bacteria; phylum Bacillota; class Clostridia; order Lachnospirales; family Lachnospiraceae; genus Roseburia. The sequence goes on along the minus strand of CAYNOE010000017.1, from coordinate 10,966 downwards.
AAGGATTTTCCCCTGGTTTCCTTTGGAATCAGGGGCTCTTCCTGAAACTTTTCATACGGCCTTTTCCGGTTAATAAGACTGCGGAAAACCGTCACGGCCACCAGCCCGTCAAGCGGTATCAGAATCATGGGAAGCAGTTTTTCATCTTTCTGGAGGAACAGCCAGAGAAGAAAAAGCGCATAATATATAAAAATAATCCCCGTCAGTATTTGGTTTATAATATGTAACGACCGTGCCATTTGGGGATATTTGCGAAATGGCGCAGTCATTTTTAAATACGTTTCTTTTTTCATCCGTTTGCTTTGCTTTATCTGGCGGCATTGCCCGCTGTGTTTCCTGTTGTATTTCCTGTCGTGTTGTTTCCTGTTCCGGTTGTGTTGTTGTTATTCGTTCCGGTGCCGTTGTTTCCAGTTCCATTATTGTTGTTGGTTCCGGTACCGTTATCGTTGTTGTTTGTTCCATTGCCATTGTTGTTTGTTCCGGTCATGTCCTCCACGCCGTCCACAACTGCATCACCGGCATCCTCAACCCCGTCCACAATATCGTCCCCTGCATTTTTGATATCCTCTCCCGCAGAGTTTCCGGTCGTGTTATTGTTGCCGTTCGGATTGGTTGTGGTTGTATCCGCAGGATCGTTTTTGTCGGTCTGGTCATTTCCGGTCCCGCAGGCCGCAAACAGACAGATGCTCGCCGCCAGCATACATCCCATCATCAGAACTT
>CAYNOE010000017.1:7393-10236 GCA_964398745.1 uncultured Lachnobacterium sp. | reverse complement strand
ATTACACATATCTCCTTTTCACCTAATGAAATACGCATAACAGTTTCGTCTGCTGTTATGTTTTTACACAGGTAGTATGCGCTTTAAAAAAATAATTATGCACCATATAACAAATGTTCCAGTAAAAAAATAAAAAAACGGCAGTTATTCTCGCCCGCCTGCAGAAGTGCTGTCAGATTGACAAACACATATTCCACAAAAGCGTCTTCATTCAACTCCATATTCCAGATGGACAAGTCTATGCGCCTGTCCGCCTTTAAGACCTCCAGAAACAGCTGGATTGCCTCATCTTTTTTAGTCCGGCCGTTCATGGTTGAAAGCCAGCTTGTATCATAAAGCGCCAGCCTTCCATACAAAAAACTGTAATACTGCTCTAAAAAGGTGGTAAATTCCATTCCCCTGCGGTAAAGCTTTTCCTGGTCGTTAAGAAGCCTGTCCCAGAACACCTCCGCCACTTCCGAAACCAGCGTCTCCTTATCCGGATAATAATTATACATGGATCCTACGGCAATCCCGCAGGCTTTTGCAAGCTTGCGGATGCTAAGCTGGTCTACGCCCTCTTTAACGGCAATCTCCATTGCCGCGTCTAAAATCTGTTCCCTGGATGTAACTTTCTGCCTCATGGTTTGTTTCCGCTTTCTGTGATATGCTTTGTAACTTTGAACACAGTTCATAATTAATGCCTTCCTTAACGGAAGGCATTACAATCTTATCACACAACGGATAAAACTTCAATGTTTTTTCATTTTTGGCTGGGTAATAAGGGAGGCAATATAGGAAAAAACAAGTGCTGAAGACAGTCCTGCCGCACAGTTTTTAAAACCACCCAGAAAAATTCCCGCAAATCCTTTTTCATCCACCATTTCCTTAACGCCTTTCCAGAGATTGTTTCCAAATCCCATGAGCGGAACGTTTGCACCTGCTTTTGCCCAGTCAGAAAACGGACCGTACAGTCCGACTGCCCCAAGCACCGCTCCGAGGCATACTAAAAGCACCATGATTCTTCCCGGCATCATTTTGGTTTTCTCCATAAGTATCTGGGCGCATGCGCAGATGATTCCGCCTACAATAAACGCAATTACATAATCCATATGAAACTCCTTTCAGTATTTTTTGACTTTACACGGCTTAATCCACTGCTTCCAGAATTACCGCATGTGCAATTCCCGGAATGGTTTCCCCTTCGTTGAAACTGACCGTGGATAACAAGGCGCCTGTCGGAACAAAGAGCATCCGTTTCAGTTCCCCTCTGGCGAGCTTTGGGAGAAAATGCGCGCTCAGCATTGAAGCAGCACAGCCGCATCCGCTGCCTCCGGAACCGGTACCCTGCTTTTCATTGTCATAAATTAAAATCCCGCAGTCCTCATGCACCTCGCTGATGTCATAGCCCTTTTTCTTTAAAAGATCACATAAAATTTCCTGCCCGACTTTTCCAAGATCCCCTGTAACGATTGCGTCATAGTCCCCTGGTTTCCGTTTAAAATCATCCAGATTCTGCGCAATGACCTCACTGGCGGCAGGAGCCATGACCGCCCCCATATTCATGGAATCCTTCACTCCGAAATCTACGATTTTACCCGTGGTAATTCCTTCAATTTTGGCAAGGGCAGCGCCCTTTCCTTTACCAGTCCCGGAATCCGATGCAAGAACAAACGCGCCAGAGCCCGTTACCGTCCATGTGGCGGAAACCGGACGCTGGTTGGCATATTCAAGCGGAAACCTGAACTGTTTTTCCGCACTGGCAAAATGGCTGGAGGTAACCGCCGCAACATAATCCGCATAGCCCGCCGCAACCGTCATGGCACTTAAGGACAAGGCTTCCCCGCAGGTGGAGCATGCCCCGTAAAGCCCGAAAAGCGGAATCTGAAAGGTTTTTAACCCAAAGGAGGACGCAATCAGCTGTCCAAGAAGATCACCTGCAAACAGATAACGGATATCCTCCGGCTTTTTCCCTGATTTCCCAAGCGCAAGCGTCAGGGCTTCCTGCTGCAGGCTGCTTTCTGCGGCTTCCCATGTTTCCTGTCCGAATTTATCATCTTCCCCGATACAGTCAAATTCCTGTGCATGCGGTCCCTCCCCTTCTTTTGTCCCAACGACCGAAGCCGAACCGATAATAAAAGGAGCCTCTGAAAAACAGAGACTCCCCTTTCCCATCTGCTGGTTCATACAAATCTCTCCCTTTCTTATTTCGTATAATTCCAAGTTGTAAGATTTAGTATATCCCAGTATTTTTTTATTATTCGTACCTGTTATTTTCCCTCGTAGCGGACAACGGATTCCACGTCATAGCCTTTTAATGCGCTTCTTCCGTCCAGCCCTGCCAGTTCGAGCAAAAACAGAATCTTGACAACCTCACCGCCCAGTTCCTCCACCAGTCCGGTCGCTGCTTTCATCGTGCCGCCCGTGGCAATCAGGTCGTCAATTAAAACGACCCTTTCTCCTTCTGTTATTGCGTCTTTATGTATTTCAATCGTTGCAGTACCGTATTCCAGCTCATAGGTTCTGGAAACTGTTTCACACGGGAGCTTTCCTGCTTTCCGGATTGGAATAAACGGTTTGTGAAACATGTACGCAAGAGGCATTCCAAAAATAAATCCCCTGGATTCCGCTCCCAGGATGGCATCAAACTCCAGCCCCTCAAGCCGCTTCGCAAGCTCATCAATTGCAAGCTTTAACCCGTCTGCATCCTGCAGGATGCTTGTAACATCCCTGAAAATAATTCCCTCTTCCGGAAAATCCGGAATACTTCTTACATATTCTTCAATCTTTTTCATTGGTATCCGCTCCTTCATAAAATAATCTGTGTCCAGTATAGCACAGTTTAAGCCGGATTTCTATAACAT
>CAYNOE010000017.1:0-7383 GCA_964398745.1 uncultured Lachnobacterium sp. | reverse complement strand
TTCCGGAAAATCCGGAATACTTCTGATATAGTCCTCTACTTTTTTCATATTCATGTACCTCATATTTTTCTTAAATGTAATGTATAAATACATTATAAACGATTTTACATGATGCCGCAAGGTACAAAAACAGCCCAGCCTGCGCTGAGCCGTTCTTATTGTTTATTTTGCCTGTCCGATTTCCGCGATACTATTCACAAAATCCGCCATTTCCTCTTTGGAATGTATCCCGCGCGCAGCTTCAATCACCTGTCGTTTTTCATCGTCAGGAAGGGAGGAAAATCCCACCATCGCATCATTGTTCATTGCAAGTCCGAACCCCAGTCCCAGCGGCAGACCATCTTCTTTTACCATTCAGTATCACCTCTTTTTTGGTTTTTTACTGAATATAGTGTGCCACCGGAAACGGATTCTATTCATTCAAAGCAAGGCACTGTTTATGTAACATTTCTTCCACCTTCATAATGGAAACCGGCCTGGAGTAATAGTATCCCTGAAACCATGTTGCATGATAACCGCGCAAATAATCCTGCAGTTCTTCGTTTTCCACGCCTTCCAGGCAGGTGCTCATTCCCGTTTTATTTGCAAAATCCACAATGGACTGCACCATTGCCTGGTTTTTCGGATTATCCGCTATGCCGCGGATAAAACTCATGTCCAGCTTGACCTCGTCCATCGGAACATTCATTACAATGCTCGAAGATGCGCTTCCGGTTCCGTAATCATCCATCGCCAGACGGATGCCCAGGCTCTGGAAAAATTCCACTTCCCGCTTAATGACGTCCAGTGACAGATCCTTGCAGCGCTCGGTCAGCTCCAGACAAAGGTTTGCCGCCGGAAACCCTGTTTCTTTTAAAATATCCTGCACCGCCCCGCGGAACTCCTTCCGCTCCATCTGGCGGGCGGAAATATTAACATTCACAAAAAATTCCGGCATAATGTCAAGCAGACGCTTTGCTTCCGTCAGCGCGGTTTTTAAAACAAAATTACCAAGCTCGTACATGCTCGGATCCGTTTCCATCCACTCGATAAACATGCCCGGCGGCACGATTCCGTATGGTTCCCTGTTCCAGCGGACAAGCGCCTCCGCACCCACAATATTGCCCTTTTCGGCATCCACGACAGGCTGGTATTCCACATAAAAACCGACGCACCCCTCCCGGACCGACTGGTGGATTACTTTCATTAAGTTCAGATCCACACTGTGCGAGGTTCTGACTTCATCATTAAATATAATCAGGTTTCCCTGATGCTCATGCTCGGAATGGCTGAGCGCATAGGAAGCCTTGCTGCGCACGGAAGCCGCCTCATCCTGGCCCTTTTCCAGCAGAATGGCGCCCGCGCAGATTTTCAGCGAAACCTGCTGCCGGTTCACATAGATTTTCTCATCCAGCACATGCCTGACCTTTTTTTCAAATTCAAGAAGCTGTTCCCTGCCGCATTTTTTTAATATGAACGCAAACTTTGCCCCGTCCAGACGGTACACCGCGCTGTTTTCATCCATCAGATAGATAAGCTGGAGTGCAGCTTCCCTTAAAATTCTGTTGGTAAAATCCACACCGTATATAATATTAAAATTATTGAACTGGCGGATGCCAATCTTAAATACCGCAAGCCTCTCCTCTGTCTGTATGGCACGTTCGAGATCTTTTGAATACCGGACCTGGGAATACAAATCCGTCATGGCATCGATTTCCGGAAGGACATTTTCGTTTTTTAGCATAACAACCAGATATTCCCCGTCATAGCTTTCATTCTTCACAATATCCGTATGAAAACTGTACATGCAGTATTCCCCGGATTTTTCCTGGAAACGGATACAAAGCTCCCCATCCAGATCCTTTCCCTGCATTCTTTTTGTAATGCCGTCCTGATATTCCTCCAAATCATGCGGGTGTACATATGCGGCAATTTCATTCTCCACATCGGAAACAAATGCATCTTTCAAATCAAAAAATTCCTGTGCTGCCTTCGAACACCATGCCAGGTTTGTCCACAGGTTCACGATAAATATATATGAATTTTCTGACAGCCGGTCCACGGTATCCATAACCGCGGATATAAAAGCACTGTCAGTACACCAGAAATGCATTTCATTCATTCCGTAAATCCCCCGTTTCGTAAATCCAGTGTATTATCCCACTGGCTTCAGGCAAAACATAACTATTCAGCCTTCTGCCGAATAGTTACTGAATCCGGCTATTTAAAGTTTGCCTGAATATCAGTGAAACAGTACGCTAGGGGAATTATAACATGATTTTTTTTATGAGACAATACAAAATAAACGGGATTACCCAAATATTTTATCCAGATACAAACCGCGGTAATATTCCAGCTCGTCCGAAATGATTTCATCCAGTACCTGCATCCCCAGAAGTTCCACCGGGGCTTTGTCATCTGTCAGAATCCGGTTCCCGGCCTGCCTTACCTGCATGCATCCTGAAACATTCTGCATCATTTCCGCAAGCTCTGTATTGTTTAATGCCGCAGTCCCGTTTTTTAAATTTTCGACTGCCTGCGTGCCATTAAACGCAAATACCTCGCAGTTTGTGCCTCCGGATACCGGGGCGGTATATACCGTATTAAATACCGAACCAATCGTATCGCAGAGATAGTCATTAATAGAACCCTGCCTGCCGGATTTCATATTCATATTTACTACCATAACGCCGTCCGGTTTCAGGTGGTTTTTTACCTCCGTAAAAAACTCCACGGATGACATCTGAAACGGAATTGTAATATCCTGATAGGCATCCACCATAATTACATCATAGGTTCTGTCAGAAGCCGCAAGGCTGGCACGCCCGTCCCCCACTGACACGGAAACGGAATCCGGCAGTTTGAAATACTCCCTTGCAAGATCTGCAATTTTTTTGTCTATTTCCACTCCCTCTATGGAACTGCCGGGAAAATATTCGCTGCAGTATTTTGCAAATGTGCCGGTTCCCATGCCAAGTACCAGGATATCACCGGGGCTGTCTTTTGTAATTCCTGCCATAAACGGTGCCGCAAGCGCGTAGTCATAATACATACCGGTCAGTTTTCTGCCCTTTACCAGAATCGACTGCACCCCGAACAATACGTTGGTGGAGAGAATCACGGAAGAATCCGTTTCCTTCACCTGCAGATAATTATATATAGATTCATCCTCCAGCGTAATGTCCTTTTCCCAGAATGCAAAACTGAAACCCGGACTGGCAAAACAAAGCACAAAAATTAAGACTGCCGTCAGTGCGCACCGGATTAATTTTTTCCTCACACTGATAAAATAAAGTATACTGATTGCTGCAAGTACACCGGAAAAAATCAGAAATGTAACGGCGGTTCCAACCGATGGAATCGTTACAAAAGTGGGAAGAAAGGTTCCGATAATGCTTCCAATGGTATTTAACGCGCCAAGTTCTCCCACGGTTTTTCCGTTATTATCAAGGCTGTCCACCGAATATTTAACCAGCGACGGGGTTACCGTTCCAAGCAGCACGCAGGGAAAGGCAAATACTGCAAGACAGGCAGACAAAGCCGCCCACACGAGAAAATTTTTTGTAACAAATGCTGCAAGAAGCAGTGAAATTCCGCCAATCAGATACCTCCCCGCAAAAGGGATCAGTGAAATCCAGACTGCCGCAAGAAGAATTCTGCCATAGAGTTTGTCCGGCGAAGCGGATTTGTCTGCGGCACGCCCGCCCCATATGTTCCCAAGAGCCATGGCAATCATGATTACCCCGATAATAACCGTCCATACAATCTGTGAGGAACTGAAATAAGGAGCCATCAGACGGCTTGCGCCAAGCTCAACCGCCATCACGGACATTCCGGAAAAAAATTCTGTGACATACAAAAAATACCTGCTGTGTAAAATATTTTTCTTTTTCATAAGAAAACTACCACCTTTTTATAGATCTTCCTCTAAAACAAGGATATTCAGTTCCCATTCTAACACAGATGAAAGAAAAATAGTCACAAAATTGTTGTTATTTTTAATTTTTACTACCGGATATCCATCCCCTCATAAGGATTTTCAAAATATATGTCCATGTCTCTTTACCTTTCATTATCCTATCCAGCCAAAAACCCTGCAAACCCAGTAAATCAGACCAAGAATCCAGCTGCTGAATATTCCATAAAGAATCACCGGTCCGGCAATCTTAAAAATCTGGCAGCCGATACCGAATACCTGCCCTTCTTTCTGAAACTCTACTGCGGATGCACATACCCCGTTTGCAAATCCGGTAATCGGCACAAGTGCGCCTGCGCCTCCCCAGTTTGCCAAAAGACCATATACATTACAGCTTGTCAGTATAACGGAAACCAGTACCAGAACCATGCTGCACCACATTCCCGCATCATCTTTATTTAACCCAAATTCCTGCATTGCAATATTGGTAATGAACTGCCCCAGCAGGCAAATTACACCCCCCAGCAGAAATGCCTTACTCATGTTTCCAAACAGGCTGTGTACTGGCGTCACAGCTTCCACATACTCATTATATTCTTCATTGCGTTTCTGTTCCTGTTCCTGCGTCATCCGTGAATACCCCTTTACAATTTTTTGTCGCAACTATTCAGAACCCCATCCTGGAATAGTTACTTTTTGTCTTTGTATTAATATATCCGCCTGTAAAAAAACTATTCACCGGAAACAGAAAATTCAAAAACTATCAGTTAGAAGCCGGAAACTTAACCGTATAGCTGCTGTCATATAATTCACGGAGCTGTTCATAACGGTTAAATTCCTCCGTCATGACAAAATCTTTGCTCCAGACCATATAATAGCACCATGGCACACGGCTTTTTTCAAGCATATGAATATCCGGAAGAATCCTGATTTCCGCAAGCGCTGCCGGTTTTTTTACATCCGTAATCGCAATCAGTTCCTCGTACTCTTTCCGGTAATCCGTTTTCGTGCCCTTTTCGGCATACAGGTCGCGTGAAATGATATCCACGACATCATCTCCCGGATAACCTTCTTTTAACGGGCAGTTCCATACCCATAAAAGGTTATTTAGATGGCATTTGTTTACAAAATACTCAAACTGCAGCCGGTAAAGCGCAGCCGCAACCGCAGGTCCTTTTCTTCCCCACCAGAACCAGTCGCCCTCCGCCTCATGGAACGGCCGCCACAGCAGGGGAATGTCTTCTTTACAAAAAGGGGCAAGATACTGTGCCATTACATCCAGATCATGGAAAAAAGCCTCTCTTTCCTTTGTGCCTTCCACCAGCACCTGTGACGGATCAAAATCCGTTTTTTCGGAATAAAAGCTTTTGTCCTGCCCTCCAATCGGGGAAAACCAGTGCCAGGTAAATGTAACGATTCCGCCTTTTCTGCCAAAAGCGAGCGCATGCTCCAGCGTATTTTTGTTTTCGTCTATCTCTTTTTGGCAATGCTCATCCCCCGTTTCATAGCGGATATTCGGGGAATAGGCAAGCAGCTCAAAACCGCGCAGAAGAGGCTCAGCTCCTGTAATCTTTTTAATGTGTGTAATTTCCTCCATCGCCACGGTCTGGGTATGCTGCCCTGTGATAATTTTGTTCCCGCTGGTTTCTTCCAGATACTGCAGAAGTTTTTTTGCGTTTTCTGTTGCGTTTTCATTTACCGGCTTCATAACGTTTCGTACCTTTCTTTTTTATGTACTATTATACTATTTCTTTCCTTAAAAATCATCCCCTTTTTCATATTCATGCCTGTTTACCGGCACAGTGAATTTCTCCTGTATTCTTCTGCGTTTTCCCTGATGTTTTTTATTGCTGCATGGCTTCCGCAAACCCTGCAGTTTTTATTTTTCTTTTTGATATCCACAATGCGCGTTTCCATTGTCAGCGCATTTATGACAAACATTTTTCCGGTCAGCAGCTCTCCGGTATTTAACAGATACTTGACGGCTTCCACTGCCTGCAGACTGCCCGCAATCCCTGCAACCGCACCAAAAACCCCTGCCTGGCTGCAGTTTTTTACCGTACCGGACTTTGGGATTTCCCCAAACACACACCGGTAGCATGGAAATTCACCAGGAACCCATGTCATGACCTGCCCTTCAAACTGTAAAATTCCCGCATGACAGAATGCTTTTTTATTCAGTACACAGGCATCGTTTATCAGAAACTTTGTTTCAAAATTATCTGCGGCATCTATCACAAAATCATATTCTTTCATGATACTTTCCGCATTTTCTGCATCTAAATAAAACGGATAGGTTTTTACTTCAATCCGGTCATTTAATTTTAAAAGAGTCTGTCTGGCTGACTCTGCTTTATTTATATTTTCCGTTTCCATACTATGGACAATCTGTCTCTGCAGATTGGAAATGCTAACCACATCCCCGTCCACAATGCCAATCTTTCCGACTCCGGCTCCTGCCAGATACAGTGCCGCCGGTGCTCCAAGCCCGCCCGCTCCTACAATCAGGACGCTGGATTTTTTTAATTTTTTCTGTCCTTCTATACCTATCTGCGGCAGGAGAATCTGCCTGTCGTACCTTTTAAGTTCTTCGTCGCTTAACTCTTCGTAATTATGTAAAAGCCACTGTCTGTAGCCGCCGGACAGATTATACGCTTCATACCCCTGCTCCCTTAATCTTTTTGCCGCTGCCGCACTTTGTTCCCCATGGCTGCAGTAAATAATCAGTTTTCCTGACGGAAGCATTTCTGCGGTATCCTTTTCTTCATTCCAGCAGACAGCCCCGGGAATATGCCCGTGTAAAAAGGCTGTTTCCCCCCTTATGTCCACATATGTATATGTATTTTCCGGAAATTCTGCAATCCGGGCAGCTGTAAGATTCATTTCCATTTACTTTTTATCCTTTCATTCCAAAACCGGCTAATCCTGAAATGTCCGCAATGCCTCAATCGTCTGTCCAATCAGTTCCTCAAGGCTCCAGCCAAGCATCCCGGCTCCCCGCTCAATAACCTCTCTGGAACAGCCCGCGGCAAATCCCTTACTTTTAAACTTTTTCTTTACGGATTTTACCTCCAGATCCTGCACGCTTTTAGACGGACGCATAAGAACAACCGCACCGATTAATCCGGTCAGTTCGTCCACGGCATACAGTACCTTTTCCATCTCATGCTCCGGCTTAATATCCACTGTAATCGCATAGCCATGGCTTGCCGTGGCATGGATGATTCTCTCGTCCACCCCGCGTTCTCTCATAATTTCCTGTTCTTTTATGCAGTGCTCGTCCGGATACATTTCAAAGTCAAGATCATGTAAAATTCCAACAATCTCCCAAAAATCTGCTTCATCCCCATAACCCAGCTTTTTGGCAAAATATTTCATTGTTTTTCCAACAATTTCCGCGTGCTCGAGATGAAATTCCTCTTTATTATATTCCTTTAACAGACTCCATGCTTCTTCTTTGTTCACCTTGTCTTCCTCCCATTATTATA
>CAYNOE010000016.1:19685-24641 GCA_964398745.1 uncultured Lachnobacterium sp. | reverse complement strand
TCTTTAACGATTACACTAGACATCCTTAACCCTAACCTCCCTCCAGTTGCGATATTGTGCATCAACTGTAAGGTAATCATTGCACTATTATTAATTCTATCAAAAAATTGCCATTTGTCAAGCGGTTTTTCTATAACTTTGTAAATATTGCCGTTTCTTTCTTCAAATCACATGCAATATCAAAGTTTTCGTCCATCCTATGGGAAATGTTATCCATGTCCTCAACCAGAAGCTGGGTACTGTCCGCCGCGGAAACCACTCCGTTTACGCCTTCCTCAATCGCATGGGAAATTGTATTTACGGATAAAGCGATCTCGCTCATGGACTGCTGCAGGTGGTCTGTTCTCTGCTCAAACTCTTCCATTACGCCCTCAATAAAGGATGCCTTGTCCCTGTATTCGCTTCCGGATTCAACAAAACGCTCGAATTCCGGAAGAATCCGGTCATTCATATAGCCGACCAGACCGTTTGCGTTATCTGCAAGATTTTCAACTGCCCCCGTAACAATTGCATTGATGCGCTGGATATTATTTGCTGCCTCCTGACTTGCCGCGGCAAGCTGGCTGATTTCGGTTGCAACAACTGCAAATCCCCTTCCTGCCTCTCCTGCCCTTGCAGCTTCTATGGAAGCGTTCAGTGCAAGAAGGTTGGTCTGGCTTGCAATATTTAAGATATCATCTGTCAGATTATTAATCTGGCTGACACTGCCGCTGTCCTGAATTGCCTTTTCAAGCTCTTTAAGTATTTCATTTAATTTTTCACTGGTGAATTCCATATTCTTTTGTGCACTGTCCTCAATCGACTCTGCATGTATCTTCATTTCCTTCGTATAGCGGTTGATTTCCGTTGTCTTTTCTGCAATCTCATTGACCTCGTTGGCAACCGACTCTGTATTGGTATTGATTAACGAGGTATTTTCCGCCATATCCTGCATGGTAGCGGATAATTCCTCCGTCAGCGCTGACAAATCCGATACGCTTCCGTTGGATGCCTGCACACTGTCGCGTACTTCGTTGACAACCTCCTCCATTTTTCTGGAATTGCTGATGATAATTTTAAATATATCCTGAAGCTTTCCCATGAAAATATTGATACCGCTTCCAAGGGAGGCAACTTCTTTATTGGAAAGGATTGAAACCCTCTGCGTCAGGTCTCCCTCATGCTGGTCAATACCGTCAATAATTCCGCTGATTTCCTTCTGTGTCCTGGTAAGCGGCATAATAACCAGGCGCAGTACCAGAACCACCGCAGAAAACAGTGCTATGGCGCTGATAAATATAGTTACCACACTGGCCAGCAGCGAAACACGGTATGCAGATGCAAGGCTCTGTCTCTCGGCTGCTGTATCCGCACTAACAATTTCCTTAATCTGCGTAATTCCATCCTCAATCCCGTCTGCATAATTCCGGATTTCATTATTTGCAAGTATATATGCTTTTTCCTTGTCCCCGGCTGCACTGTATGCCATCAGGTTGGAACACTCATATTTAAGCCCTTCATAATTTTCCTGCATGGAATCATACATTGCTTTTGTATCATCTGACACAAACGAATGGTATTCTTTTAACATCTCCTCTAACTGCGCTTCTTTTGCACGGATATCATCCACCAGCCGGATCATGGAATTCAAATCTGTTGCAACGATATGTGACAGTCCAAGTTTATGGATATCCTGTGTCTGCTTCTCAATTTCAGCCAGACTGGTAATATTGGCAAGGGACACATCCGCAATCTGCGATGCATCAGAATTGACGCTTCTAATACTGGCTACCGCCATAAAATTTGAAACAATACTGAATATACCAAGAATGAACACCGGAACCAGGATAATCATTTTGGTGCTGTAACGTTTCTTTTCTCCCATCTGTCTTCCCCCCTTACACAGTTATTGCGCGACCGACTGCGTGATTCCCGCCACAAGTGTATCCATAATATCCTGCAGTGCCACATTTGACGGATTACCGGCTGCCATGGTCTCTCCAAACTGGCTGCATGAATCCCAGTAGCTGTTTCCCACACGCTGAAGCTTTCCAAATTCCGACTGTGCAATGACGGCCTGGATTGCAGGAGCCTGTCCAACTGTATCAGACTCTGCTGCCTTAACATTTGACGGTCCCTGCCCCCTTTCTTCAAAGCAGAGCATCTGGTTTTCTTCATTTGTCAGCCAGTCTGCAAGCTTTGCCGCCCACTGGGGATATTCGGAATAGGCGTTTACCCCCATCAGCTTGTACCCCTTAAAAGAGGACATCTGAACCTGCTTCCCATGTACTGTATAAGTTGGAAGCTTGACCGCTCCCATATTATCCCCCCATATTTTCTGGATTTCCACAGCGTTCCAGACGCCGCTGATACCTGCAATCACATTTCCGCTTCTGACCCCATCAATAAAAGCAGTATCTCCTGCATTCATAAATCCACTGCTGGCGGAAATTTTTAACAAAGCTTCTGCTATATATGTACCTTTTACATCCCCTTCTGTGGAATTCCAGTCACAGTAATTGGTCACCCCGTCATCATTTACGCCAAAATCCAGGCCGGTATTTCCGAAAAATGCATATAAATACCATCCGGAAGTCCAGTCCATGGTAATCTTTTTATTGTTCTTTTCTGCAATTTTTAACATACCGTCCAGTGTCTGCACATCTGATTCTGAAAAATATTCTTTATTGTAGTACATAAAATATCCATTGTCCGCAGTCATCGGATATGCATACAGCGTATCGTTAATTGACGCAGCGTCCACGGAATCCTTTAGATTTGCATTTTTGATTTCATCCGCATTCGGAACAGGGTAAAGCGCCCCCGCCGCCACCATGCCGGAAAGCTGGTCATCCGCCATTGGAAATACATCTGCCGCATGATGCACGTCCGCAAGCACATTATTTTTTGTTTCGGCATCTGAAGCTTCCTCAAGCGTAATCTCAAATTCGGCCTGTCCTGCATATTCCTGTTTAAAGCTGGCAATCATTTTATTTAAGGTATCAAAATTAGCTGCTTCCGACCAGACTCTCAGCTTTATGAGTCCTTGTTCCATGTCAGTCTGCTGCAAAGAGACATTCTCTGTGTCTGATGCAGCCGTCCGGCGTTCGCTTTCACCGCACCCTGCAAATAAGGTTCCAATTAAAGAAAATATCAGTACTGCTGTAACCAGTTTCTTCATACTATATCCCCTCTCCTTTCAAAAACTCCCTTTTTTTTTATTATATCACCGGACCGATTACAAAGTAAATAAGAACGCGAAATTACTCGAAATTTTTTAACATACAGCAAATAAAAAGAGCCACCGGACTAATTCCGGTGACTCAGATTTTATCCAATCATATTTTCCAGCGCCGCTTTCGCTTCAGCAACTGCATCCGGTATTCCTGCCGGATTTTTTCCTCCGGCCTGTGCCATGTTCGGACGTCCGCCGCCGCCTCCGCCGACTTTTCCGGCAATCGCCTTTATCAGGTTTCCGGCATGCGCACCCTGTTTTATGGCACCATCCGTAGCCATCGCAATCAGGTTTACTTTTCCGTCGCAGTCGGAAGCAATCACTACAACTCCCTCGCCCAGTTTTTCCTTCATCTGGTCTCCAAGCTCACGCAGACCGTTCATGTCCACACCTGAAACACTTGTGGCAAGCAGCTTTACTCCTTTAATTTCCTGAATCTGGTCCATGACATCGCCGAGCGCATCCTTTGCCGCTTTGCTCTTTAAAGATTCATTCTCGCTCTGCAGTGCCTTTACCTCCGCCATCAGCTTTTCCAGACGCTCCGTCAGGTTTGCAGGAGTTGCCTTTACGATCTTTGCCGCCTGGTTTAACTCCTCTTCCATCTTTGCATAATATGCCAGAACATTATCAGCAGTCAGCGCTTCAATTCTTCGTGTACCTGCTGCAACCCCGCTTTCGGAAATAATCTTAAAAGCAGAAATATCCGAGGTGTTTTTTACATGGGTGCCGCCGCAGAATTCCTTTGAAAAATCACCCATGGAAACGACACGGACTTTTTCACCGTATTTTTCACCAAAGAGTGCCATTGCTCCTGTTTTTTTCGCCTCGTCTACCGTCATGACTTCCGTAACAACTGGTATACCTTCTGCAATTTTTTCATTTACCATCTGCTCTACTTTAGCCAGTTCCTCTTCCGTCATGGCCGAAAAATGGCTGAAGTCAAATCTGGTACGCTCAGCGTCCTGGTAAGAGCCTGCCTGCTCCACATGGGTACCAAGCACTTCGCGTAACGCTTTCTGTAACAGGTGGGTTGCTGAATGGTTTTTACAGGTCTGGCTGCGCAGCTTTTCATCAACTGAAAGTGTTACCGTATCGCCGACACGCAGCATACCGTTTTCCATATAACCGACGTGGCCGTATTTTCCGCCAACCAGTTTCACGGTATCCTCAACAATAAATCTGCCGTCTGCAGTTTCAATTATGCCCTTGTCTCCCTGCTGTCCGCCCATGGTGGCATAGAACGGGGTTTTATTTACAACAATCGTGCCATTTTCACCTTCTGCAATGGTATCGGAAAGCTCTTCCACTGCAATCAGGGATATCTGTGCATGATCCGTAAGCCTGTCATAGCCCGTAAATTCCGTGGTAATGGACGCATCTGCCTGTTCAAACACAGACGCATCCGCACCCATGTAATTGGTTACTTTTCTGGCATTGCGGGCGCGTGTCCTCTGCTTTTGCATGCAGGCTTCAAACCCGGCGTCATCATAAGTAAATCCTTTTTCATCCAGAATCTCGGCAGTTAAATCCACCGGAAATCCATAAGTATCATAAAGCTTAAAGGTATTCTCACCGGAAAGCTCCTTTTTACCGTTTTTCTCCATTTCAGCCATCATGTCTGAAAGAATACTGAGTCCCTGGTCGATTGTTTTATGAAAACTCTTTTCTTCCTCTGTCAGAATCTTAAAGATGTAATCCTTTTTCTCCTCCAGCTCCTGGTAGCCGTCTTTGCTCTCATTTAT
>CAYNOE010000016.1:0-19585 GCA_964398745.1 uncultured Lachnobacterium sp. | reverse complement strand
AGACGCTCAAGTCCCATTCCGGTATCTATATTTTTCTGGGAAAGCTCTGTGTAACCGCCCTTACCGTCTCCTTCAAACTGGGTAAATACGTTATTCCAGACTTCCATAAAGCGGTCACAGTCACAGCCCACCTTACAGTCCGGACTGCCGCATCCGTATTTTTCCCCTCTGTCATAGTAGATTTCAGAACACGGTCCGCACGGTCCTGCGCCATGCTCCCAGAAATTATCGCATGCGCCGGTTTCCGGATCACGGTAAAAACGCGTAATCTTTTCTTCCGGTACGCCGACTTCCTTTGTCCAGATTTCAAACGCCTCATCATCCTCCCCGTAAATGGAAGGATAAAGCCTGTCCTTTTCCAGCCCGAGCACATCGGTCAGAAACTCCCATGACCATGCGATTGCCTCATGCTTAAAGTAATCTCCGAAAGAAAAGTTTCCGAGCATCTCAAAAAATGTCAGATGGCGTGCGGTCTTTCCGACATTTTCGATGTCCCCTGTACGGACGCACTTCTGGCATGTAGTTACACGCTTCTTTGGCGGAATCTCCTGTCCTGTAAAATATGGCTTGAGCGGCGCCATTCCCGCATTAATCAGTAATAAGCTGTTGTCATTGTGTGGTACTAATGAAAAACTTTTCATTACAAGATGATCCTTGCTCTTAAAAAAGTCCAAATACATCCGGCGCAGCTCATTCACGCCATAGTTCTTTTTCATTACGAAATTCCTCCAAAATTATTCTTCTGTTGTCTCCGCCGGCTGTTCTGCCGCCAGCTTTGCATCCTTGTTTTTGCGAAGCTTAATCCCAAGAAAAATCCCAAGTCCTGCAACTGCTGCAAGTACTGCCATTTCAAGCAGATACTGTAAAACACATAAGAAAAAATCCATCTTTTTCTCCTCCTCGCTTTTATTATCTGTTATCTATTATATCCGAACTGGAAAATAAATTCAATCCCCAGTCTCTTCCCCGAAGCAAAATATCTGGTTTTCACGGTTTATTTCCATAATTCTTTCCGCCATTCCCGAATTGGATATTTTTTTCCTATATTCCCGGATTGCAGAATAGTCCTGCCACATATGCATCGGGAACACGTATTCTGCTTCGGTATTCTTAAGGAAATAATCAATTCCCAGGTACTGGTTTTTTCCAAGCCGTCCGTCCAGCGGCACAAAGGCAATATTAAGCGGCCTGCCCGAAAGCTTTCTGATTTCGTGACGGTAAGCCCTCTGCTGCGATCCATTGACAAGGTCGCCTGCACCGTCCCATTTCCAGTCATTCAGATCCCCCGCATGGTAAAGGCTTACGCCGCCCGCCTCTACATAAAATGCCACTCCGGCATCCGTTGACTTTAAGGTCTCTATCTTTAATCCGTCCAGTTCATACTTATTGCCTGCGGAAACAAACTGCACCCGGTTTCTCACTTCCGGGGAAATCCCGTGCTTTTTCAGGAAATTCGGACTAATCTTTATATCCTTTGAAAGGATATAACGGATATTCGGATACCGGTCCGTCCACCGCAGGATATCCATGTCAAAATGATCCTTGTGGCTGTGGCTGGCAAACATATAAATTTTTGTATCCTCTGCATAAGTTGGGATTTTTCCGGTAAAGGTATAACCATCCACCCTGTCTTTCCCAAAATAATCAAAAACCAGTACCATATCATCCACTTCCACCAGAAAACTGCTGTGATGCAAAAATATTACCTGCATGATGCATAAATCTCCTTAATAATTTGTGAAACAAGAGCCTGGAATATGGGTGCCGCAGCATCCGCCCCCGAGAAGGCTCGCTATTGCCACTTCCTGCGGGGTTCCATAGCCGGTCCTGTAAACTGTAAATAAGTTCCCAGCCCACAGTTCGTCCATGTTTTCCCCAACCAAAGGAGACGGCACAAAGCTTGCAATCTGTCCGGTAATTAACATCAGGGCTACCGCATGTCCTGAACCCAGCACCAGCGCTGTTTTTGGTTTAAAATCCGTCTGTTTCCTGACGCTTTCGTAACACTGCATCAGCTTGTCGTATGAAACCGCAATTGCCGGATATCTGCTAAAAGCAATTGTATCACACACTTGTTCTGCCCGCAAGGAAGAATCCTAAAAGGCAACCATGATTATGTAAACTTCTGCTCCCCCACTTCCAGAAGTTTTTCTCCCGTTTTTGTATATTGGCTGACATAAAGCATCCACGTCCTGTCTGTTTCCTGCCTGATATGCTCCCGTTCCCATATCTTAGAATAAGAATACAGCCAGTCAGCTTTCTGATACAGCTTATTTTCTGCCTGCACATGCACTACCGGAATCCGGTACGACTGAATCATACAGCTTAAGGTAATATCCCCCGGAAGTTCTTCCAGAAAAAGCTTCAGATAATTTTCCAGATTTTCTTTTGACCATGGCATAACGCTAAAGTCTTCTATTTTAATATACGGGTGCACGGAATGTAAAAATCCTTGTTCCTCAGTCTGATAAATAAAACGTTTATCTGCTCTTTCCTCTCCTTTGCCACATTCTATAAACTCATTTCTCGTAAGATATACCTTTGCTGTCCCGCGCTGGTACTCCTTTAACAAAAGTTCTCCTGCCGTAAAGGAAAAAATTGCTGTCTCGCCCGCCCTGATACAAAAACCTTCCTTTTCTTCTGCACGATACACTCCCTCCTGCTCCGGCACTTCGTAGAATTCTGCCTGAATTCCATTCTTATCTGTACATTTTATCTGAAAGGAAAAATCTTTCCTGTATTTCTCTGCCTGCCGGAAAGAAACAATCCTGCCTTCTGCATCGAAACCCGGTATAAATACGGCCTTCTCCTCCCGCTCTGCTTTAAAAAACTGACCGGGCCATACACTGCAAATCCCTTCTGACAGCTTTAAAAAAGCCTGATATACTTTAAGAATATTTTCCTCCTGTGCCAGTCTTTGCCTATACTCCGGAAGCTGGTAATGAAAACAGGTAAGGTATCCCATCAAATCCCTGTCAGCATTGCATGAAGTTCCATAGCACAACAGATCGTTCCAGAGATACCGGATATAAATCCTGTCCTGCGCACTGACGGAAGTTTCAAACTGTATGGAATACTCCCATGAAGCGCATTCCACACTGGAAGAATGCACTACGCCCCAGTTTTGCTCCTTTAACATGGGATTTTTAGGGTGCTCCTTCAGAACAACCGGTATTTTTACCGGATTCCATGAGGATTTCCGGGTGCTGCAAAAATGGAACAAAAGAACCTCCTCCCACCAGCTTAGATGCCTTTACGGAAGGACTGCTGACATTTCCTTCCAAAGAATAACGTTCTCCTCCATCCAGATAAAATTCATAGCAGTAAACCCCTGACACCTGATACCCTGCATATAAGACTTTCCTCAGTTCATTTTCAATGCCCTCTGCTGCGGCTTTTGCTGCTTCCTCATCTTTCTTTCCCTCCACAACAGGATATACCTGCTCTTTTATCCTTTTTGCTAATTTCTTTTTATTTGACAAAAGCTGCTGCAGTACGCTCTCCTCCACAGTGCCATCTTCTTCCATAAGAAGTTTAATTGCCCGGGGACGAAGAAGTTCTTCATAGAAAGCAAGATATTCTCCTGCCCATTCATCCAAATCAATCCCTGCCACATCTATTGCCGTTTCATCCAGCCATTTTTCCTCTTCCAGGTGTTCCATGGCATAAGACAAAGAACTGACCGCTATCTGATTCCCAGACATAAGGCTCGTGCTTAATGGTGCTAATGCATATGCGCCGCTTCTGCTTCCTGACTTTAACTCTGCGATCTTCTTCCCCTCTTTTGCTATACCAAGATAAATGCCATCCCGCTCCAGCACCTTAACCTCTGGCAGTAAATTTTCTATCTGCTTTGCAAACTCTGCAATCTCTCCCTAAAATGGAACCGGGCAGCTTCGACTTACAACATGTGCAAGACTGCTGCTTTCCCCTGCCAGTTCTTCGCTCCGCCGAATCGACAGTTCTACCTTCCATGCATAAACTGAAAAAGCATCCTGCCCGGGAACTCCCGGGACCAAAACCTCTATCACTGCTTTCGGTCCTTCTTTTGACTCTTCCCTGCACAATGTTTCCTCTGCCGGCCTGTGCTGTTCTTCTGCGGAAACATACTCATACACTTCTTCCAAATATTGCAGGATCACCCTCTTATCCGGCAGAGTTTCCGACAGATAACGCTCCCCGTCAAGATAATACCCGAGCTCTACTACCACATCCTTCTGTGCAAGCTGGTAATATGCCAGGACAAGCTTATCCAGTGAACTGGCCGTCTCCCTGCGGTAAGTCATAAATACATCAATGCCAAATGTCCCCTCTCTGCTTCCTTGTTTTAAGCCATAGCATAAATTCGTACAGGGATATTCTGTAACCGCTATCAGTTCATCATGGTAATGGAGCGGGTATGACAATGAATACCTTGTGTATTCAGAAGATGCATTTCCAAGTACATCTGCCATGAAGAATGAATACTTCATATCCGGTACATTCTCCTCAATTCCCAGATACGGATTGTCCCTTTGGGGAAAAACAGCCTCCTTCTCTTCCATCTGCTGCATAAATTTATAATACGGAAATAAATAAGAGAATCTCCAGCTTTCTTCTTCCCCTTCTTTGTCCTGAATAGAAACCGGGGGAGAAATGTAAGATACCCGCCCATCTGCTGACTGGCAATATAAAATGTGATATCCTGCATCTTCCTGTGCCGGTACAGGCATCTCCATCGTAAAACCAAGCCATCCCGGCTTCATTACTGCCATTCCCTGCTTTGGAAGCCGGTCACTGAACAGAAGTAATTTCTCACTGTCTTCCCTAATCTTTCTGGCTGATAAGATTCCATCCGTAAACGCCCCTGCCTGCGTCCCTGTTTCAACTACCAAAAGCCCTCTGCAGCGTCCTTCCTCATCAAATATTTCCTGTTCCATCTCCTCTTTTGCAGCATACATGATAAAGTGTCCGTTTCCCCCAATTTCACCGGCACGGAGGAGAATCTTCAAAAATACCCCGTATCCTTTTGAAAGATATGCTATATAACGTTCTCCCTCATCCGCTTTCATACCATTTTGAAAAAAGGCGGTCGTAATCTCAGAAAGGTTACAACGAATAATAGCCGTCTTTTCAGGAACCACCTGGTAATCCCAGTAGGCATTTCCTGCATTCCTGATAACAGACGCAGGGAACAAAAGCCTGACTGCCGTAATTGAACCAGCACCTTTCTGCAGTATATTCCGAAGCTTCTCTTTCGTCTCTTCTTTCATACCAGAGAGCTGCAAAAACCCTTCTTTTTCCGTTTTTCTTAACTCCAGTTCCAGACCGGTATATGCCCTTCCCTTTGTCTTTTCTGCGTTTCTCTCTTCAAAACGCAGAAAATCTTTATTCTTTCCAATCTTCCAGATCTCCAGCGAAAAGTTCTCAGGGCACACCGGAGGCTTTTCCCAGCGATACAAATATTCCTCTTCCCTGCCTCCGAGAATTGCGCGTCCCTCAAAAAACGATACGGCATCCT
The DNA here is from genome assembly GCA_964398745.1 of uncultured Lachnobacterium sp. Taxonomy (GTDB): domain Bacteria; phylum Bacillota; class Clostridia; order Lachnospirales; family Lachnospiraceae; genus Roseburia. Next base: position 14,085 of record CAYNOE010000016.1, on the reverse strand, counting down.
CCGTAAGTCTTTCTGTTTCCATCCATGTAATGCTTCCTGCCTGCATAGTTTCTGACGGGAATACTGCCTGTTCCCTGTCAATCACCATATGAAGGCTTTCATCCTCATCCGGACGGACAAAATGAATGAAATTCGCTGTCCCCTCCTTCTTCTCCAATACAAACTCATAGGAGATTACACTTTTCCCATCGCATACAAACTGACAGCCCATCTCATCAAATAACCCTCTCCACTCTCCATCCCGCTCCAGTCTGACACCGTGGAGCAGAAAATGATTCATCTGCCCTGCAATTTCATCACTCTGACGAAAAACTGCCTGACAAAGTTCTTCCCTGTCCATTTCCTCAGCCATAATATCAGCCATTTTTGCCGACACCGTTCTGGCGAGCAGATAAAAAGCATCTCCCAGATAATCATCCGTATACAGGATTTCTTCCCTGCTTTTAATGAAAAGAAAAGGAAAAAGACAGCTTAACAAACAAAATTTTTATATAAGCAGAAACTTTAATATATGCTTCTATCTGCAATTCACAGGACTCGCATGCTTCCAGGCATACAGCAGCAGCCAAATATACAGACAGGGAAAATCCTGCCTTTACCACAAAAAAATCAACCTCTCCCGACAATTCACCCGCCAGTACAACAAGTGAACTACACTTATAGTACATAGCCGTATCTTCTGTCCCCTTTTCGTGAAATTGTGCAAAAACTCCCTCAAACACAGCTCTCAGGCTAAGTTCTGCCTTCAATTTCAATACTCCGGTATTTATGGACTTTCCAATTCCTATCAGAACTCCAATTCCAAGCTCAATTACCGGGGAAAAATATCCATTACTGACTTCCGGCACCTGTCCCGAAGTATTTCCATCCAGCCACCCAATATAAAAGCCGCCCTTTCCAAAGTAATATCCCATAGAAATTCCGGCGGACTGTGAAAAATCTCCATCTTTCGGAAAACCAAAATCAAATTTGAATTGTCCATTTGTATAAATCCATGCACGGATACGGGGCAGTGATATGGAAAACGCTCCCACATCAAAAGACCTCAGTCTGTCCGGGAAAATGACATCCACATAAAAGACCCCCACATCCAATGCAGCCTTACGATAATAAAAAGTAATATTCAGCCCTTTTAACGGAAGCACCTTGTTATTCATCACTTCAAGCTGCGCCCCATAAATCACCGGATCATAAAAAATCATACAAAGCCTGATGCTTTCCATCACCAGAAAATCTGCGCCAATAAACCATCCTGTATCCCTGCTGTAAGAAATATCCGGCATTCCCTTCTTTGGACGGATCTTCTGTCTGATTTCCTCCAGAATCTCCTGCATCGGTGCATCCCCCAAAGGACTTCCCAAATCCACGTGATGGCTTAATCCAAAATAATTCAGGCGAAAAACTTGTTCACTGTCACCATTAATTGATGGAACCGGCTCATTTCCAAAAGCATCCCATTCTCTGACACCTTCCTCATCTGCCCCGGACAGGCTTTCAAAATAAATCCGGATAAAAAAGCTCCGTTTCCCTTCTGTCTTCCGGTAACAAAATGTAATCTTTGTCAGATGCAGTATCAAAAGCTCAATATCCAGGTCCAGCGAAACCTGAATTTCCTCTGTATCTAAATCATACTGAAGCTCCATTTTTTCAAAGCCAATCCGGTTCAAAACATCCCATGGGGAAGGCAGACGGAAACTGACATTTGGCAGAATTGTCTGGAACAGCATCGTCAAAAGGCCTCCTATGGTGATATGTTCCAGTGTTACAAGAAGCTTATTTTCCTGATAAACAGCTTTTGCATAAAGCTCACGAAACTGCACTAAAAATTCATACGAAGTGTCTTCTTCCTTTTCCGTCTTTAAGCATACCTTCACCATAATCAGAAATTCCTGAAATGACAGACTCCCCACAAGCTGAACCAGATACGATTCCTTCTTCTCCTCTGTATTTTCAATCTGGGCCCTCACCTTAACTGCCAGCTTTTCGTTACCAAACAAATAAAAATCCTGCTCCACTTCACACAGGAACAAAAAAGCACCGGATGTTGCATAAATCAGGTACAATTCTGTAATATCAAGAGTAACCGGAGGCCGGTATCCGGTTACAAGCTCTGCAAGCCCTGCAACAGAAATTTCTCCCTGTGACAGCTCCCCTTCAAATTTCCACTCCTCCTTCTCATAAGAGGCAGACAGGCCTATCGTAAATGAATCCTGCCCTGATGCAAATTCTGCCGCACCTGCTATCTGGTATCTGCTATCTCCTTTCTGATAACCAATAGAGCCATAAATATATTTCATGGCAAACCGGAGTTTTCCGACAGAAAAGGATAGATACTCTTCGGGATTAATGCTTACCTCACAAAAGTAGTCTCCCTGTAAAAAGTTTCCATATGCCCTCACACTGGTAAGGTAAAATGCACCCTGGGGAAATAACCCTGCAGGAATTGCTTCCCGAAGCTCAATTTTTTCCTTCTCCACATCTTCACAAAGTTCTGCCTGAAACTCCATATAAGGCAGAATCACCTGTCCTTTAAGGACAAGTTTCTGAAAAAGCCGGAAACTTCCATACAAAACCATCTCCCATGAAGGTTCCCCGCTCCACATGGATAAAATAACCCGCACCCCCGCCTGCTTTGCATACAAAAAGGAAAAAGGCGTCTGCCAGTCATTGATTCCCACATCAACAAGTACTGCTGCAGGCTCTGATGCAAAAAGTTCACCCTGCATCACAAATCCAAGCTGATACAAAGAGAGCTTTCCAAAAGTTCCTAAAGACTGCTTCAGCTTTACTAAAAATTCACTTCCCAAAAGTTCTGACAGCAAACCGGTCACTGAAACAAAAGACAGCCCCTCCTCCCCAAAAGAAATGGATAGCTGATACGAAATTCCAATACAAAACAACTGCATACTCAGAAAGATTTCCGGAAAATCCCGGACTCCAAAATCTACATAAATTAAATACTGCACCTCAGAAACATAATAAACTGTACCGTTTGTTTCCTGATAATTGCGGTAATCAGCAGTATCAGGTATATGCGTATGGATACACAAACCATAAGACTGGACAGGCACTCTGCCCGGACCGTTTATTCCCCTCTTCAATGAAATTTTCTGATTGCCAGCCTTCATCTTAGCCGTTAGGGCAAACTGCGGTTCCCTGCCAAGAAACGGGTATACTGTTCCTGTAAAAATTAGATTCGATTCCTGCCAGAATCCGTATGGCTTTGCATGATATACCTGATAAAACGGTGCTTTTCCCACATCAGTTTCCAGCACTGCTGCCACACAATTTTTTTCATTCCGTTTCTGCTCCATGGCAGTATAGTTTACCGTATCAAAAGAGCAAATCATCCTCTTAATAACTGTTTTCTGGATTACAGAGCCTTTTTCTCCATCCACTTTATAATAAGACAGAACAGAGCCTTCATTCGCTCTGCACACGAGCATTTTTTACCAAAAGTCCCTCTGTTCCTCCCATTGCATCAAGCAGTTCCTCTGCCTGATATCCAAAATTCGTTTCAAGAAAAAGACTCCCTTCGTGATGCACAATATTCTGCTCCAGCTTTTTTCCAATCTCCTCTATGTACAAAGCACCTTCTCCTTTTTATCCTAAATGCCGTTCTTCTCATAAGCCGCATACCATGCCATTCTCTGTTCCCCCTCACCTGCAGCAGGATTTCCCAAAAGATATAAATCATTATTACCGGAAGGTATTGTAATACCAAGTACCCTGAGTGCAAAATTTCTTAAGAAAAGGTAATATCCTCCCTGTTCATCACACCGAAGCTCTACTGAACCAAATCCAAGCTTCATGACATCCTGTACCGGAAATAAATCCCATGTCTTCACTCCAACAAAAAGACATGGTGCAAAATTCTTTTCCCTGCCCTCTTCATCATATTCCTTTATTGTCTCTGCCTCACTGAATGCCGTAATAAATTCCAGTCCAATGTCTGCATAGTCTGACAATGCTTCCATATCTCCAAATGGCAGCTTCCATGTAAAGGCACTCCACGAATCCGAAAGCACAGACTGATCCAGCCCCTCCACATAAACACCAGAATATCCAAGCATCCCCGGTGCTGTCTTACCATCCGATACAGTCTGAAATCCTGTCAGCTTCACCGGAAACTGGTATACAAAGCTTCCTGTCCTTTTTCTGCTGTTTTTTTCATCAAATACCAGACTGTCATATGTACTTTGATACATCCTGCCACATTTGATAAACTGACAGCCTGAAAAACGAAGCCCTTCCTTTTCATCTCCATAACCAAAAAAATCAAAAGAATATTGCCGCAGAAAAAGGCTTCCATCCAGAAAAAAACTGATTTTTCCCGGCTCTGCCAAAATCCTCCCTTCACGAACACAGATTCTTTCAATAACAGAACTGATCACCTCATACCATACAGCTTCTCTAAGAGAAAATACATAATTACCCAAACCATTCTCACCGCGCTGAAACACACTGTCAAACAAAAGGCTTGCTCCAACCAATGGATTATTCGCTATCACCTTCGCACCAAACATCCGCTTTATTGTCAGGGAAGCCGTACAGCAAAAACTTCTGACCTGATTATCCGCAAATACAATATCCAGACTTTCCGTACGAAAAAAACATTCTGCATTCCGTTCTTCTACACTGCAGGGTTCTGCTTCATAATGCACCAGCCCGTCAACAGCCGCCTCTGCCCCCGCACGTCTCTGGTGATAAGCCAGATAAAATGCCCGAAGTTCTCCCTGGGGGATCGAATCTGTCAGAAATGCCACTTCATCCGGCAGTCTGTCTCCCTGAACCGGAGCATGAAACACAAGAACTCCACACCAGCGTGGATTTTCCAGAATAGTCAGAAGATTTGTAAACGTTTCGTTTTCCAGGGACAGCTGCTTTACCAATGCAACCGCATCCTGAAGCTTTTTCTTTCCCTTCTCTGTTACCAGACTAAAAAGCGCTTCCTTTTCCGCTGCTTCACAAATACTAGCTGAATCCCCATATTTTAAAATCCAGAATGTCTTTGAATCTGCGGCAGGACTACAGTTAAATTCCCAGCCGTCCATACATTCCAAAAAACCGGACTGTTCTATCTGAATCCAGGAACGAAGCGTATCCACATCCTCTATTAAAATCAGCGGAGAATTTGACAAAAGTGCTCCTTTCAGCCTTCCTTTTACGGAATGCAGGAAAAAAGAAGAAGAAATCTCAACACGTTCAAATTCATTTTTTTGAAAGGATTCTGCAGAATACAAAATCTGCATTCCCTTTTCTGATAATGCATGATAACTCTGATTCTCACACAGACCAAACCTTTGTACAAACTCTTTTGTTCTTTTTTCCTCTTCCAGCGTCTCCAGCATCACCTGATACCGTTCTTTCGATAACACCTTTTCATCCAGCCATTCCAGCTCCTGTAACAGCTCCTTTCCCCCGGAACTCCCGAATGCATCCTTTCGGTATGGCAGAATACTGATTGACATTTTGGACTCCATTACCGCAAACGGAACCGGCAGATACTCCATTGGTTCGTTTAACGAATTCAGGCGAAAAAAAGCGGAACGACCGGGATGCGAATAATATAAAGAACTTCCCCCATCCCCACATACACTAATCCATGGGACACTGCCGGGCAGCGTTTTCTCTAATTTCAGGCTTTGCCTGCTGACAAAAGACGGCTTGCCGGGTACAAATAAAATCCGTCCTTCCCCCCTCCATTCAAGATACTCCGCACCATTTAAACTGCAGGGAAACGCCGCACTCCCCTCACCTTTTTTGATATACCCGCCAGCCGGGGCAGGATAATACACATAACCGCCTTTTTCCCATAAAACTTCCCGTTCAAATACAATTCTGGAAGTTGCTGTTGTTTCCAGGAATACATTCTCTCCATACAGCATTGAAAAGCTGCTCTCTATCATTCCGGACGGAATCACAAAATACGTTCTGTCACCTTTTCCGATATGATTGATATCAATCTGAACATAAAACATACCGGAGCCAGTCCTATGATACGCCATAAAGGGCTGAACTGACAAAGAGGTTACATTATCCTCCCCATCCTTTTGTGAAATCCCATACACCATCCTTACCTCTGGTATCTGAAGCCCAATCTCTGAAACAGAACCGGCACAAAATCCCCCTGCTGCTTCCTTTGTCCACTCCATTGTCCAGGCATCTAACGCTAACAGCCGTCTTCCATTCAGGCACACCTGCAGCCCATTTTCTTTCTCAAATTCAAACCGCCCATCCCGGCAAAAAACCTTTGCCCCTTTTTTCATGCAAAAACTGAAATTCTTCTGTCTGTACTGTATCTGCTCTGTCAGGATTTTTCCATTGTCCCCGGATTTCCACGGAATAACCAGCCAGTTATAAAACACTTCACTTCTTTCCGGTATCCATACCATCCCTCCATATGCAAACCGGCTGTCAAGCTGTTCCCAGATCATTTTCAACCCGGACAGTTCCCTGTCTGCCTCTGCCAGAAATACATACCAGCCATACACATCTTTAAAACTCTTTTCCATGCTAAGAGAATCATCTGTAAAATTCTTTGTCAGAAAAAACACGGTTTCCCCTGCAACATCCAGACAATAGATTCCCCCTGCCGTTTTCTTTATCCACGAAGCCATATGTTATCACCAGCCCTTAGCAAAAAACCTTCCATCATTTCTTTATTCTGAATCAGTCTGCCATCCAGACGAATCCCGTTCCGAAGCAGGCAAACCAATTCCAAATCCCACTGAAACCGTTCTGCCACATCCCCCAAACGCGTCATAACCGGAACCTGATACGTTGTTTTGTTCAGGCATACCCCGATAACAGGCGTAATATGAGTCCTTCCCCGAAAATGTGTAAAATATCCCTGTGAAGAATACGCTTTTTTAGAAAATTCACCGGCGGCAAGAAGCAGGGATGTATAACTGTCCGCAAATGCAAGCACTTCATTCTGTACGCTGACTGCCTCCCCCTGTCCTTCCCTGTCAGGGAATACATCAGGATACAAAATCCTTGCAAATGCTTTCCTTGCAGCGGGTGCCACCAGATCCATTCCACCTGCTCCGCCATATGCCTTTGCTTCATTGTTGGCATCCGGCTGTTCTGCATTCGATACATACTTTCCTTCTGACAACAGATAGGCGAAGGAATCCATCGAAAGATGTCCGTCCCTCCACAGTACAGGATAAAATTCCTTTTTGGCTCCGGCAAAACCATTGAAATACTTCATGTCATCTGTCACGTCCACCCTCTGGTACGAACTGTACTCCACGGCTAATTCCATACCCGGAAGCACATCCATTCCATTTTCACAGAATCCAAAGGCATAAAAGGCAGTATCCTCCATACGCTGCGGCAAACGGTCTGCAATCACGCTGCGAAGCATATAAATGTCCTTTGCTTCCACTACTCCATCTAATTTTTTCAAAAATTCCTGATAATCTTCTCTTAATGCCGAAGCTGTTGTTTCATCCTGCTCCCAAACTGTTTCTTTGATAGCAAGAACCATTCCGGAATCCTTCTTTTCCAATTGAAAATAAGTACTTACAACTGCCTGCTTCGGTTCCTTTCGTAAAGACACCTGAATTTCTATTGCTTTTTTCTCACAAACCGGTGAACTTCCTGACCATAAAAGGCGGCTGTCTTCCTCACACATATAAACGGAATCTTCCATCGGAACCGTTACCGCACTTCCTTCCGATATCCCATTTACATATTGAAGGGATATCCCTCTTACCCCGCTATAAGGAAATTGACAGGTACTGCCCTGAAAATATTCTGTCACTGTTTTCCCCTCTCTGGTATACACAGCTTTTTTCCAGTTCTTTCCTTTCCCCTCTTCTTCCAGAGAAACAGCATACGTGTCACGATTACAAAACTCCCCCTTCAACAGCAGTGTAGAATAAATATTTTTCGCACTAATTTTCATTAGAACTAAGATATTTTTTCCGCTTTGCGTTAAAATATAAGAAAATATATTTCGCAAAGGAGAAATGAATGCTGTTATGAGCAGTATGAAGAAAAGAAACGAATGGATAACAAAAAAATTAAAACGGAAAAAGAAACAGAATGACAAGGGTGTTGCTGACTTTATACAGGTCCAGCATCATTTCTTTAAAGATATGAATTCGTGGATTGACGAAATGACAGACCCAAGGGACGATTCCTACACCACTTATACCCAGCAGGATCTGATCTGGCTTGGCATACTCAAAAATATCTGCGGAATTGAAAGCATGCGTCAGATGAATGAAAAGTTTAATGAAGAAACATGTATTGAAACGCTTTCTTTTCTGGCGGAAGACCAGTTACTGGATGAAATGCCTGATTTTACAACCCTAAACAATTATCTTGAGAAGCTTTCACCGGAATGCCTGTCAGACTTGCGCAAAAAAATGGTCAGGGGGCTGATACGTTCTAAAGTATTCTTGAAAAACAGACTCCTTGGAAAATACTATCCGGTCATACTGGATGGGACAGGGCTGTTCCATTTCAAGGAGAAACACTGCGATAATTGTCTTGTAAGGACGGTAACGGATGAAGATGGAAAAAAACATAAGGATTATTACCATAAAGTGCTGGAAGCAAAAATTGTATTATCAGATTCGATCGTCATAAGCCTTGGTACAGAATTTATAGAGAATGAGAGGGAGGACGTGGAAAAACAGGACTGCGAAAATGCAGCTGCCAAACGGCTCTTAAAAAGGATCAAAAAACAGTATCCGCGGCTGAACATATGTGTTCTGGGTGACGGACTTTATGGTGTGGAGCCGCTTATGCAGCTGTGCAGGGAAAATGGCTGGAAATACCTGTTTAATTTAAAAGAAGGGACACAGAAAAATATAACAAAGGATTATAAAGACCTTGACGGGGACATCCGGCATATAACAGGAAAAATATGCTCCGAAAAAGGGACGGGTGCATTTTATAACGGTGTGGAGAGCATAACTGGAAAAACGGAAGTTTTTAATGTCTTTGAATACAGTTATGAAAAGCAGGAAGGAGCGGAAATGAAATGTGTCTGTTTCCTGTGGGTAACAAATATAGAAGTTACAAAAGATAACCTCGAAAAGCTTATATTAGCGGGACGTGGACGGTGGAAGATTGAAAATGAAGGTTTTAACAGCCAGAAGAATGGGATTTATAAGATAGGGCATCTAAACAGCCGGGATGCAACAGCGATGAAAAACCATTACCTGCTGACGCAGATAGCAGATATCCTGATGCAGCTGTATCTGGCCTGCAATAAACTGGTAAAGGTTATAAACCAGAGCATAAAAAATACATCTTCACGGTTATTGGAAAGTTTTCGCAGACAGCCGATAACAGATGAAGATGTATCCCACATATCCAGGTACACAACGATGTACATGGAATAGTTTAAGTATAGCACAGGTGGTGGTAGGATGGAATACAAAAAATAAACAGTTATCCACATAATTCCAAAATGGGATTACTATATTTATACGATGTGGATAAGGCAGACAGACTTGAAGATGGCTGTGGGTAATTTTTAGTGATGGATAAAAGGTCAAAACTAAATAAATTTATTCTACACCGCTGCCCCTTCAATACCTTTGGCTGGCCGGTCACAAGCGGTATGGCATATGACAGGCGGGAAACTGCAATTTTTGACATGAAACGAACTGCCAGCTGTGTTGCGGTTTCAGACGTAAAAATATCTTCTGCAAGCTGAAATGAAAATAACCCCCTCCCCAGAAAAACTAATTCTCCCACTTTTCGTTCATCTGCCCTGTCCAAAACGTATAACAGGCCACAGGAAGCTTCTATCCACGGCGAATCATTCTCCAGCGTGAGAATTCCTGATAATTTTCCCTGTTGAATTTCCTGAAACTGCACCCTCTTAATTTTCAAAAGACCCATGTCTACCGAAGCAGCCAGCTTATCCGGCAGCTTCTGATATATGGCTGCCGTTCCGCTTTTAGATAACAAAGACATTTTGCATACCAGGGTATCAATTCCTGATAACCCGGCCACAGAAAGAGAAATTACCCTGTCATACGGCTTTAACTCCACATTGCGGCATACTTTTTTTGCTTCATTTGATAACTGTACATAAATAGAATCTACCGCTTCTTCCAACGTATAATCCAGTATCAGCGAATTTTCCTCTGCCCGGATCATATGAAAGGTAGCCAGATTTTTAGAAGGCAGTGTGACGATTTCACTTTTCAAATCAGGATTATCTTCCGGCGTCATAAAAAACTTATAAGCTGCATCCTTTGTAATATTTCTCGTAAACTCATACTGTATGACCGCTTCTGCCTTCTTTGTCCATACCTCTGTCCCATTTTCATATAAATGCAGCATATACGAAACCGAACTGCCCTTATTTTCCCAAAATACATGATAAGATGCCTGATACCCCTTCGTCTGCCCATCTTCCTCCAGGACACATTCTATTCTCGTAATTTTCGGTGCCAGTGCTGCCGACAACTCATCCTGTTCTTTCTCCATTCACACTTCTCCCTTTAATTCCAATGAAAAAACCTCTGCGCACTGTCCATGTCCCTGTTCCACTCATCAGGTATTCCATACTGCTCTTCCATTTTCTCACGGTAACTTTTAATCGCATATCCCTGCGCATTCTGGTCACCTGCCAAAAGCCCGTTTGCATACAATAGCGCATCCTGCGGCAGCAGTTCTCTGCTATCCGCCCCTGCAAGTTCCAGATTATATACTGTCGTATCTGACACCTCTTCCAAAAATACTTCAATTACATTCTCGAAACGTCCCATTTCACTATAAATTCTGTCTCCCAGCTTATAATTTTGATTATTAATACAAGCTTTCAACTGGGATACCATTTTCAGACCATTCTCTGTCAAAAACGGATGGTGCGCTGTCGCCAGCACCTGATGCCCGCCATATGTCTTAATCCGGTAAATTCCCTGCAGTTCCTTACCAGTCCATACATTACTTACCCTGAAATTTCCGCTTCGTCCTTTTACCATTTCTCCAACACAGATATCCTGAATCTTCTTTTTCGATTCATCTGCCATCGTAATCTCTGTGTCCTGGTACAAACATCCCCAATACAAATGAATCGGGTTTACTTTCTCAGGTTTGCTCTTATTGGACAAAATAAATGTCTTTGGTTCCGTATCGTTTTCCACATAAAAAGTCACCGTCAAATTAAATAACGTATTCACCTGCTCCATCCATGGAATCGGTTTCTCACGAACCCATGCCCGCCTGCCAAAATCCCAAAAAAACCATTGCTGTTATATTCCAGACTCTCTTTATTATCTTTGAAAATTTCCGCAAACTGCTCCGGATATGAAAAAGGAATCCCCCCGCCACTCTCCACCCGGATTAATGACAAACTGGTATTCTCCCTGTCAATTGACGCAAAACGCACGGTATCATCCGAAAACTCCACACATCCCCTGCAGGGAATATAAAAAGGAACCTGATTCAAAGACTCCAGCAGATAGTCATACTTATCCTGTACCGTGGGAGTCCTGCAGAAACATATAACAATCGGATCCTCTGGTTTTAAACCGCTTCCCGGCTGATGTGCAGGATGGGTCACTACCACATTTTGCACCAGACCACCGGAAACACATTTCCCCAGATCATTTGTCATCACATAACACTTTAGTGTTCCCTCTCTTGTGATTTTACAAACACTCAGAAGCACTCCTATTTTCTTCTCATCCACAAACTCCTTCTTCACTTTGCAGGAGGTACTGACTGTATGCTCCATTGGATAGACAAACTGACTTCTGGCTACTCCTACCGGCCATGGTGTCCCATCCTCCTGATAAGCATAAACATCCATATGTAAAGACATCTGTACAAAAAAATCAGCCGCAGTTGCCGTAGATGCTACTTCCAGATACTGACCATCCCCGCTTAATGAAAACTCACTTAATGCCGCATAATCCTGCCACCCGTCTATCACATCCGGCTGTGTCACAAGTTCCAAATGATTTGCCGCTTTCGCGCATGTTTCTTCAAACGCATGATACGTTCCCGGGAAAAACTGCTCACTCAGACCGCCAAACAAATCCCTGATATACTTCCCCTGCAAATCATCCATTGGATTCAGGTAAAATGGCTGTACACTTTCCTTTGCCAAAGTGATTACATCCCTCATCCGCTCCATCTGCTCCCTGTTTGTTTTCTCCACTGTTCCATCCGGTAAAATAATCATTTTTCTCTCCTCCTCCCGAATTCACTTTTCTCATCATGAATCATTATCCTGACATGTAATAAAAGCCGCTCCCGCCGCACCAAAAGAAACTGCTATCGTCCTGTATTTATGCTTGGAATTGACTCGATATGGCACCTGTTTTACATAATATCCACGCATTATATCCCAACGCAAATCGGGAACAATAAGTTCAAAATCTGCCTCTTCCCAATAATTTGTATAAATCCGGCATTGATATGACTGATCCATAAATCCTGTCTGCTCCATATGAACCATATTCTTATGTGTGAAAAATAGCGGTTCTGCATATCTGGCATACAAATTTACAATCCTTTGATCCGGGTGCTTATATGTTGCATGCATTCCGGCACTTACCGTCACCAGATTTGGCTGAAACTTGTCAAGAAAATTCCCCACGGCAATACTGTCATTCGTTTCATAAGAACCATGATGGGCAGCTACCATTCCCCGCCATCTTACAGGATTATTTAAAAATCCACACTGAATCGTTCTAACATCAATCAGGCTGCACAATGTGTCAAATGTCATATGAATTGCATCTCCGGGAAAAATCATACAAAAGCCTGGCGCAGCCGCTGCAGCATTGCTGTAGCACTCCATCACTATCATTGCCGAATTTCCGTTAATATACCACGCCCTATTAGCTTTTTTATCCAAATTATCATTATTCCAAAAACATCTGCTCAAAAGAACCCGGAACAAAACCTTCATTCCGCTTCCGTCGGAAGCATCATAACTGGCGATATACCCACCGGAAACATAGTCGCTATAATTATTTAAAATATCCGTCTGCCCTATTGTAATTTCGTTCATACGTTGAAAGAATGTTTTTAATGGACCGGGAAAAAAGCTTTCAGTATAATGACTATTCAATCCTCCATAATCAAACTGTCTGGTTCCTATTGCAGTTCCCCCAATAATAAGTCTGTTGATTGTCCGTAGATTGGAAAGATTCACTACATAATTATAATGATCCTCATCCAGATGAGATATAATAAGTAACTTTATCACGCCGTTTGTTCTTTTCAAATATCCATCCACCACTGAGACCATATCAGACTGACTGGGACCCCAGCCATTTGCCTCCCTTCCCATCCTCCCATGAGCTATACTCCCCATATCAATAATATATAAACCTGTCAGACCTCCCCCCTCAGATATGGTAATGCAATTACACATCCCCTGCCCTGCATAAAGCATTTCTGCCTTAACCATCATATCACAACACCCTTTCCCTGCAAAATAACAGATGGACACATCTTACTCTGTATCTATTTAGCTTATAATTTTTATTTTTAGATTGCAAATTTTTGTCATAAAGTGCCTCTTTTTGTCATAAGTTGCAATATTTTTCTGAGCTGTCCAGAAAAATACCCATAATGCTGATAATCATAGTTACATCTTTACAGGCGTTCTTTCAAACTATTAGCAACAGATTTCTTTGTGTTGCACTTACGTATAGTCAAATACCCCGCAGCAGACGCCAAATGCCTGCAAGCAGTCACTTGGCCCGTTGCTCGCGGGAATAAATTTTTCCTCTGTCATAAAATAACAGACCGCTTAGTGAAGCTGCCTGTTATGGTCGTTATCGTTGTATGTTTTTAATTATTAGCCTGAAAGTTTCTCAGATGCTAAAAGTTTATTTTCTCTGGTCTCTCTCTAATAAAATGGACATGTTCTCACCCTCCTCCAGATACTTCATGATACTCCCTGCTTTTTCAATGATATTCATGACTGCTTCCATGCTGTCTCTATCCGATATGCCGTACGTTTTACCAATCAGACGTTTGTAATCACTAATGGCAGTAAGATACAATGTCTGTTTACCATGCAAAAAATTTAAAAAATGTACAGGTACTATCAAACCGACAAAAAACCTTACATATCTAATTCTTATC
>CAYNOE010000015.1:0-24801 GCA_964398745.1 uncultured Lachnobacterium sp. | reverse complement strand
CTGTTTTATTTTTTATGGATTTTTTCAGTTCTGTCGGATTTGCAGCATCAATAATCCGGCAGGTATCTGAAATGCCGGTACAGATTCTGTAGCCGGTCATTTGTTTGTCCAGAAGAACCGCCTGGTTTTTTAAGGAAGCCGCATAATCATAAAACTCTTCATAATTCCTTACGGTAATGTGGTTTGTTTCAAGATAATCCTGTACCGTTTTATCCAGTGCTTCCTGCTGCATAAACCAGATACAGGCATCTTTTGTCACGGCAAGGTACGAAAGCACCACCGGAACATAGCTTATATCGTTTCCGCGCACATTTAAAAGCCACGCGATATCACACAGCGAAGTCAGAAGATGCACATCCGCTTCTTTTTCTTCCATTTCCTTCCGAAGCTTTGAAAACTTTTCCGCCGTGGATTTTCCGCTGTATCTTTCCTCTAAAAGCCAGACCGGCTCTCTGGAAAGCGGGGGACGGTCCGGCCAGATTTCGTGAATTAAATCCTCATCCGTTTTAAGCGCCCCGTGTTTTTTTAAGGCAGCGTCCCTTAGCTTTTCCCCCTGAAAAGTATTTATGACGCGGCCGTCAAAACCGAGACAGCCCCGCTCCCTTAAATTGCCTTCCACAAATTCTTCAACCGAAGGGACTCCTTCCTCTCCCATTTTATAAAGTGTTATGGAAGAAGGAAGCTGCTCTTCGGCCTGTACAAAATATCTGCCGTCCGTCCACAGCCCGGCGCTGTTTTCTGTTATGACTGCCGTACCTGCCGAACCATCAAAACCGGTAATAAATTCCCTTGCCTTAAAATACTCCGGCACATACTCGGACTGGTGAAAATCCGAGGACGGAACAATGTACATATCCACATTCTTTTCTTTCATGACACGGCGCAGTGCTGCAAGCCGACCTTCTATCACTCCATGTCCTCCTTCACCTCAAAGAATTTCGTATCCAGCTCCGGATAAGAACGCTTTAAGGAAATCGGTTTGCCGGAACGTGTCAGAAAGCAGTGACTGCTAAAGCCTGTCGTCCGCAGTTCCCCTGTTTCCTTGTCCGTCATAACATATTCCAGTTCCATGCGGATTCCGTTGTATTTGACCAGCTTTGTATTGATGACAACCGTTTCATCAAAATGCACCATGCTGTGGTATTCCACGGAAACCGAAAGCACCGGGCTTATAATTTCCATTTCCTCCATCTGTTTGTAATTAAGGCCGATCTGGTCCATCAGGTCCATCCGCGCCTCCTCCATCCACCTGATATAATTACTGTGATGGATAATCCCCATCTGGTCTGTTTCGTAATACTTTGTATGGTGCTCATACGGGCGCACCTTAATCTCTGTCTGTTCTGCAATCTCGATTTCCTGTTTCATCTGCCATTCCTCCTGTCTTTTTTACGCTTTTTCGATGCCTTGCCATCCCTTTGTGATTTTTCATCTGCAGGTTTGTTACGGGCCTTCGGCTCCTTGATATGAATATCGTACTTTACGGCGTATTCCCCAAAGCACTCCATATATTCCTCGCTCTTCATCTGGCGCACGCCCCTTAAATACTCATGCGTGTCAAATTCCGCGGTTTCCACTTCCAGCATTGCAACTGCAACATTGGAACAGTGCGCCGCGATACGCTCATAATTTGTCAAAAGATCGTTAAAGGCAAATCCCTGTTTTAATTCACATTTTCCCTCACGCAGGCGGCTGACATGGCGGTTTTTAAGTTCATTGCATAAAATACCAATCAGTTCGCGAAGCGGCTCTATCCTCTTTGCCCTTACAAGATCATCCTCCGAAAACGCCTCCACCGTCAAATCCACGATTTCCTTTACCGCGCCGCTGACTACCATAACCTCTTTCTGCGCATCCTCGGAAAAAGAAGTTTTTCTCTCATTCAGCTCATTTGCCACACCGGAAATATTGACCGCATGGTCGCCCAGTCGTTCAAAATCGCTGATGGTATGTAAGAATTTGGAAACCTGTGCGGTCTGCGCCATGGACATCTCTTTTCCGGTAAGCTGCATCATATAGGTGCCGAGCTTGTCCTCATATTTATCAATCAGGTTTTCCTTCTCCTGTACCTTCTGGTACTTGTCCCTCGAAAAATCAGATAAAAGCGACACCGAGCGGTAAATATTCTTGCGCGCCTTTTTTGCCATACCGTTCATTGCCGTATGGCACTGTCCGATTGCAAGTGCGGGATACACAAGAAAACGCTCCTCCAGAAGATCAAAATCCGCCTGGTCCTCCAGATCCTCCGGATCATCCTTTACCAGCTTAAATACAAGTTTTTCAATATATGGAATAAATGGAATGAGCAGCAAAATAGTTGCCAGGCGGAACACTGAGTTCATCATCGCAATCGTAACCGGACGCATTGTCATGTGCATAAAGCTAAAATGTACGATTGCATTGGCACTGTAAAAAGCAATCGACCAGAATACCATTCCAAATAAATCATTAATCAGATAAATAAGCGCGGTCCGTTTTCCATTCCGGTTCGTGCCAATGGCAGACAAAAGCACCGGACATGCCGCACCGACTCCGATTCCCATGGTAATCGGAAGCGCGGCGGCAAAGCTGATGCTTCCCGTTACGGACAGCGCCTGTAAAATACCAACCGAAGCAGAAGCGCTCTGCAGGATGGCAGTGAAAACAATCCCGACCAGAATACCCATGACCGGATTTGTAAACATGGTAAGCATGTTTACAAAATGCTCATTTTCCTTAAGGGGGGCAACTGCGCCGCTCATCATCTGCATACCGTTCATGAGTATCGCAAACCCGAGCATGATATCCCCGACATTTTTGTATACTGTCTTTTTGGAAAAAGTCTTAAAAACAATTCCGACAATCGCAACAATCGCGGAAATCGTCGCCGTGGATAAAAGCTGGGCAAGTCCGCCGGAACCATCTATATAGGACAGACAGAGAATCCAGCCTGTAATACTGGTACCGATATTCGCGCCCATAATGATTCCGATTGCCTGCGAAACCTTCATCATGCCGGAATTGACAAAACCCACAACCATGACCGTTGTCGCTGAAGACGACTGGATAATCGCCGTCACCGCGGTTCCGAGCAGAAGTCCTTTTAACGGGTTGCTGGTCAGCCTGTACAATACAAGCTCCAGCTTATTGCCTGCCACCCTTTTTAAGCCGTCCCCCATCAGTGACATTCCAAAGAGAAACAGTGACACTCCAAAGAGCAGCGACAGGATAATCGTAATGCCATTCATACTTGTTATTCCTTTTCTCTCGTATTAATCTTTGTACTGCCCTCTATTATATGACATTTTGCCACCGTTTTACAATCGTTTTTTGCGTTTTTAGGTAAAAAGCCCTAGGAAAAGAGTGATTTGAACCAGTCCGCAATCTTCTGGAAAAAATTTTTCACCTTCTGCCCGAACCCTTCACTCTCCAGTACATCCTGCAGTTTGTCCGCCCACGCGGACGCCTGGTTTTTGATGCTGTCCCAGTCAAGGTCCAGCGATTTTAATTTTTCAATCAGATCCATAATCTTCTGCTTGTCCTCTGCAGACAGCTCCAGATCGTATTTTTTTGCGTATTCGTCAACCGCCTCTTCAATCTGCTCTTTTGTATCCAGCGTTCCGTCCGCAATCCTGCCCTTTAAGTCGGCAATCATGGCTTCAATATTCTCGGAATCCCCTTTGATGCTCTGCTCCAGTTCGCCCGTCGTAACGAGCTCGTCCATTGCCGCATCCACAATGTCTTCTTCCAGCGTTTCACCCGTGATTTTTTCGTATGCTTCCAGCGTTCCGACCAGCGCCGCCGTTCCGGAAATGGAAAACGGACCCGCCACAATGACATTAGCATCCTGTACGCCTGCGGTTGCAAGTGCGTTTTTGTACATGCCCGCGGTACAGTAATTAATATTATAGGTGGATACTTTAAGCCCGTCCCCCTCATCTGCAAGCGATACCACAACCGAGGAAAGCGCCCTCGTTCCGATTTTTTCTTTCGACACATAAGCATCCAGATACATATGCTCCTCGGCATTCGTGACATATACCACGTCGTATTTGTCAAAATCCGCGGCCTCGATTCCCATATACCCCAGTACCTTATGCTGCTCGTCTGCCGTAAGGTCAGCCCCGAGCGCAAGATAAGGCTTGTCTTCTTCTGTGATGGTCACATTGTCTCCGCCCCCTGCGTCTGCCGTATCTGTTTCCTGTGTGGCATAAGCTGTCACCGGAGTGTTTACCGCAAGGGCAGCCACAAGGACTGCTGCTGATATTTTTTTAAGAACCGAATTCATAATTTGTCCTCTTTTCTGTTTTTTGACATTTCATGGTTATTCAAAAATATAGTGCATTTCAAACGTATTTCCTGATGCGAAAACCTCTGCCAGCGCACCGCTTATGACCGGCATCATCGGCGGCAGATGCCCGATATCCAGATCCATGATTACCGGCACATTGAATTTCCCCAGAAGATCCATGACTGCATGGTACTGGTCAGTCCCGAACGCTTCCTCCCCGAAGCACAGGGGACGGCCTATCAGAAATCCCTTCACATCCGAAAACCAGCCCGCATGTTCCATTTGCCACATGGCACGCCGGATCCCCATTACTGAAAGGTCGCAGGATTCCAAAAACCATAAAAAACCGTCTTTTTTGTAATGGTTTACAAATTCCTTTACATGGTCAAATTCCGTACCTGTCAGATTGACCAGGCAGTCCATGCAGCCTCCGACCAGGCGTCCCCTGGCTGAAATTTCCCCATCCGGAAATTTCCTGATGCGAAACGGTTCTGTCACATGATACGGATTAAGCGGTGTTTCCTCATTCTTCCTGCTCTCCCGCTCCCATAAGTCATAGTTATGCACCTTGTCCAGTTTTCCGCAGAGCAGGTCAAACGCATCCCCTATTGACGGATGCCACGGCTCCATTCCAAATGCCGGGGCACAAGGCCCGTAAATTGCCGCCGTATCACAAATCGTTGTGGATAAAAACGTAAAATTGGTATTGTCCGAAAATCCCATGTACCACTTTGGTTCTGCGTTTTTTATCCGCTCGAAATCGATGTACGGAAGTACCTCGCACATCAGTTCCCCGCCGCCGCAGGAAAGAATCACATCATTATTATTGCCACAGTAGCTTTCATTTAATTCCCTTCCGCACAATTCTGGCTCATTACTGATCCCAATTCCTTTTTCCACAAAACAGTTCGGCCCGCACTGAATTTTATATCCCATTTCCTGGAATCTGTCCAGCGCATGGTGAAAGGCCGTAAAATAGGGTTCTGTTGCACAACCGAAAGACGGCGCCACAAACCCGATTGTTCCGTTTTTTTTCAAAAATTCCGGATATCTCATAGTTCTAATACTCCTTTTTTATCAATAGTAACCAAAACTCTAATGGGATGCAAGCCTTACTTCCTTAATTTTTTATAAAGCCGGACGTATCTATTCAGAACCCCCTGGAATAAAATAAGCAGAATCGTCATGCCTGCATGTAAGAGTCTGTTTATCTTATTCCAGGATGGCTCGAATAGAGCCACCGCCCCATATATGAGCAAAATTAGTTACGAAGTAACGGGAAAGCACGACTGGTCGTGCGGTTTTGCGAATGTATGGGGCGGGGTTCTGAATAGTTACAGCCGAACAAAGAACAAGGCGGAGACTTTTTGCATCTCCGCCTTTGTCCTTCCGTTTATGAATCACTGGCCACATACCGGTATTTTACTTTCTGGCAGGAATAAAAAATATAAGATTTTATATTCATCCAGAAGGAAAAATCCCGGTTGTAATTAAAACTCGTATCATATGCAATCCTCTGCCGGTTGCACCATGTATAAATATCATTCAGTTCCATCTGCCGGACCGATCTGATGTTGTTCATAAACGTTTCGATTTTTGACATCTCGCCTTCACTGTTTACATACAAATGAAAAATTGTACTGGGACACTCGATCAGAATCCGTCCGCGGTGTCCTGCTCTCCCTCTCCAGTTCAATCCCTTTTCCTTCCTTCTCAATATATTTAACTATAATAATACAACAATTCCCCCAAAAAAACCAGTATTTTCGACAAATTTTGACAAATTTATTAATGTAAACTTCCCGTTTTATGCACGCTTTCTTTATATACAGTATCCATTATTTCCTAATTTCATGCCATTTCCATGTATTTTTACTTGCACTTCTTTCTTAAAACCTCTACAATATAGTAGTGTATCGTTAATACCAAGGATTACAAAGGAGTTACTTATGAGCCAGTCAAACTGTATGGTTGCCCAGTCCGGTGGTCCGACTGCCGCAATCAACGCGAGTCTTGCCGGTGTAATTTCCGCCGTCAGGGACTCCGGTATATATGAAACCTGTTACGGCGCCATAAACGGCGTTATAGGAATTTTAAACGAAAATTACCTGGATCTTACCAGACTGTTTGCAGACGAAGCAGACATCGGAAAACTTAAATCCACACCGGCCATGTTTTTAGGCTCATGCCGCCATAAGCTGCCTGATTATAAGGATGATGATTCCGCCTATGTGTTTATTTTTAACCAGTTTGCCAGATTAAACATCCGGGCTTTTTTCTATATCGGCGGAAATGATTCCATGGATACCGTGCTTAAACTGTCAGAATATGCCGGGCATACCGGATATGATATCCGTATCATTGGCATTCCCAAAACCATTGACAACGATCTTTGCATGACGGATCATACTCCTGGCTTTGGCTCTGCTGCCAAATATATCGCTTCCACCCTGCTTGAAATTGCGCATGATACGTTTATTTATGCAGTCAAAAGCCTTACTGTCGTGGAAATTATGGGACGCGATGCAGGCTGGCTGACGGCGGCGTCCGCACTTGCCAGAAACGGTTACAATACCGCCCCGCATCTTATATATTTGCCGGAAACGGTTTTTGACAAAGAACAATTCCTGGAAGATATAAAAGATAAGTTAAAAACTGTCAGCAATGTAATTGTTGCTGTTTCTGAGGGAATACACGACAAAAACGGGGAATACATCACCGCCTCCTCCAAAATGGTGGACCAGTTCGGACACCGGCAGCTTTCCGGCGCAGGAAAAGCGCTCGAACTGCTTGCCAGGGAGGAACTCGGCATCAAGGTACGTTCCGTGGAAATAAACATCCTGCAGCGCTGTGCCGCACACCTTGCTTCCCTGACAGATCTTGAGGAGTCGTTTTCGCTTGGCAAAAAAGCCGTATCCCTCGCAAAAGACAACCGGACGGCGGTTATGGCTGTGATTACGCGTACCTCTGACAATCCATACACCGTTTCCTACGGGTATGCGGATATAAAAAAGATTGCCAACGAAGCCAAATCCATTCCTCCGGAGTGGATTTCCAGCAGTAAAAATGATATTACACCGGAACTGGTTTCCTATTTAAAACCGCTCATACAGGGAGAAGCACCACTTTCCTATGCGGACGGTCTTCCGGTTTACATGCCGTTTCACGGAAAAATTGTGTAAGTTAAAGGAGAACCCTATGGCTGCAAAAAAAACTACCAGAAAGAAAAAACGTACCAGAAACATATTGCCCGCTGTCTGTACCGGTATCGGAATTGCTGTTATTGCACTTTATGCTGCCTTTGGAATTTATTACAGCAGGCATTTTTTTCCAAAAACCACAATCGGCAGCATTGTCTGCGGAAACCAGACTGCCGACTCGCTGGAGGCAGAAAATATAAAAAATGCAAAAGAATATTCCCTGGCAATCCGCGACCGGAAAGATTCTGTTTTTACGATACAGGGCGCGGATATTTCCTATGAATACAATACAAAGGGCGAGGAAGCTTCCCTTTTAAAAAAACAGAACGGCTTTTTATGGCCGGTTGCCATCTTCCAGACTCACACGCATGAACTCAACCGTTCTTTTACTTATGATTTAAACGCACTGGAAGAGATTATTGACAATCTCCCGCTGTTTGAGGAGGACTATATCACAAAGCCTAAAGATGCCTATTTAAATATTACAGAGGATAATTACGAGATTATAAAGGAAGAGCCCGGAAACAAGCCCGTCCGCGATGAAATTATTTCGGAAATCACTGCCGCTGTGGAAAACCAGAAAACCGTATGGACACTTTCTGACAACTGCTATGAAGAACCGAAAGTCTATTCCACCGACAGCGAAATCGCAGACACTGCCGCCAGAATCGACAGTTTTACCGCCGCAACCATCCAGTATGACATTGACGGTGCAGAAGAACACCTGGACAAAGAAAAAATTCTTTCCATGCTGGATATCAGCAAAAACGGCGAAGTATCTGTAAACGACGACAAAATAACCTCTTATGTCCAAAAACTGGCCAGCACCTACAATACCTACGGCGATGTACGCACCTTTGCCACCTCCAAAGGCGACAGCGTAGAAATCGGCGGCGGGGATTATGGATGGGTAATAAGCAAGACGAAGGAAAAAGAACAGCTTTTAAAAGATTTAAACGGCGGAAAACCGGTTGAACGCGAACCGGTCTATGAGCAGACTGCAAGACAAAGCGGTCTGGACGATATCGGGAATACCTACATCGAAATTGATTACACAAACCAGCATCTCTGGTATTACAGGGAAGGCGAGCTGGTTACGGAAACCGATATCGTATCCGGCAATATTAAAAGGAACAACGGTTCCCCTGACGGCGTATTTAAGATTGCCTACAAGGAAAGAAATGCCACACTGATTGGCGAAAACTATGCTTCGGATGTAAAATATTTTATGCCGTTTGCCTACAATGTCGGAATCCATGATGCAAGCTGGCGCAGTAAATTCGGCGGTGAAATTTATAAAACCTCCGGCTCGCACGGCTGCATCAATATTCC
Source organism: uncultured Lachnobacterium sp. (assembly GCA_964398745.1). Classification (GTDB taxonomy): domain Bacteria; phylum Bacillota; class Clostridia; order Lachnospirales; family Lachnospiraceae; genus Roseburia. The sequence goes on along the minus strand of CAYNOE010000015.1, from coordinate 15,999 downwards.
GGAAAAGATTGTAAAAATACTGTTTAAGGAAGCCGAAGTCGGCACTCCGGTCGTTGCATACTACAGAGAGCCGGTGACGCTGACCGCAGAAAGCGCAAAAATATCAAACGCATATTCATATAAAGAGAAAGATTAACTATTATACAGGCTGGCATAGAATCCGTTTTGTGCCAGCAGCGTTTCGTGGTTTCCCTGCTCTATAATTTTTCCCTCTTTCATTACAAGAATCTTATCCGCCTCGCGTATGGTGGAAAGGCGGTGCGCCACAATAAAACTGGTACGCCCTTTCATCATCGTCCCAAACGCCCTCTGGATTTTTATTTCAGTCCGTGTATCAATGGAACTGGTCGCTTCATCCAGTATCAGCATCGGCGGCAGACAAAGCATCACCCGCGCAATGCAGAGAAGCTGCTTCTGCCCCTGCGAAAGATTCCCGCCCTCTTCGGTAATTACGGTATCATACCCCCTGGGCAGGCGTCTTATAAAACTGTGCGCACTGGACGCCTTTGCCGCTTCCATGATTTCTTCATCCGTGGCATCCGGCTTTCCCATACAGATATTATCCCTTATCGTTCCCCTTTTCAGCCAGGTTTCCTGTAAGACCATTCCAAAGTTTGCCCGCAGGCTTTCCCTTGTAAGCGTCTTTATGTCGTGGCCGCTTACCGAAATCATTCCCGCATTTACATCATAAAAACGCATCAGAAGATTAATAAGCGTGGTCTTGCCACATCCGGTCGGTCCTACAATCGCAATCCTCTGTCCGCTTTGTACGCTGAGATTAAAGTCCTGTATCAGCTTTACATCCGGTACATAGGAAAATGATACATTGCTGATTTTTACATTTCCGTCCGCTTCCCCCAACACAGCCGCATCAGCTGCGTCCGGTATTTCCTCCGGCTCTTCAATCAGTTCGAAAATACGCGCCGCACACGCAAGCGCATTCTGCAGTTCCGTGACCACGCCGGAAATTTCATTAAACGGCTTGGTGTACTGGTTTGCATAGGACAAAAAACAGGAAAGGTTTCCTATGGAAAAGAGTCCGTTTGTCCGGATTACGGCATATGCACCAGTAATCCCGACTGCCGCATACACAAGACTGTTGACAAACCGGGTACACGGGTTTGTCAGGCTCGAAAAAAAGATGGCGCGGAGGGAATATTTCTGCAGCCTTCCATTAATCTCATCAAATTTCTCCATGGCCTCATCCTGGTGGTTAAATGCCTGCACCACCTTCTGGTTTCCCACCATCTCATTAACCAGTGCGGTCTGCTCCCCCCTTGTCTTCGTCTGAAGCCCGAACATGGTATATGTCTTTTTTGCAATAAACGCCGCCACAACAAGGGAAACCGGGGTCAGTATAACCACGACAAGGGTAATCCCCGCATGGATGGAAAGCATGAACAAAAGTGTTCCGGCAATCGTTGCAACGCCTGTAAATAACTGCGTAAATCCCATTAAAAGACCATCTGCAAAAGTATCCACGTCCGCAATAATCCGGCTGACCATATCTCCATGGGAATGGCTGTCTAAATAGGAAAGCGGCAGATGCTCCAGCCTGTGGAAAGCATCTTTCCTGATATCCCTTACCATGCCATATGTCATCCGGTTATTGCACATATTCATAAGCCACTGGGCTGCTGCCGTAACACAAATAATTACGGTTCCTTTTTTTACCAGTACAAAAATCCCCGCAAAATCCACATTTCCCTTATCCAGAATCAAATCAATGGCCTGGCCTGCCAGAATTGGAAAATACAAAGTCAGCACCACTGTGACTACAGCAGACACAATGGAACACGCCAGAAGCGGGATATAGCGTTTCATATAACGGAATACCTTTCCAAGTGTCTGCATCTGTTTATGCTGTTTTTCCATCAGCCCCACCTTCCTTCTTAAACTGCGATTCATAAATTTCACGGTAGACTTCACAAGTTTCCAGCAGTTCGTCATGTGTCCCCATTCCAGCCGCTTTTCCATCATCCATCACTATAATTTTGTCTGCAAAACGGATGGACGACGTCCGCTGGGATACAATAAATATGGTTTTTTGTCCATGCAGCTTTGAAAGTGCTGCACGAAGCCTTGCATCCGTTGCAAAATCCAGCGCGGAGGCACTGTCGTCCAGAATTAAAATATCCGGATCCTTTACCACGGCACGCGCAATTGTAAGCCTCTGCTTCTGCCCGCCGGATAAGTTCCTTCCCCCCTGCTCAATTACATAATCCAGCTTTCCTTCTTTGCCTTCCACCACATCTTTTGCCTGTGCGGTTTCGATTGCCTGCCAGAGCTGTTCGTCAGTGGCATCAGGATTTCCCCAGCGCAGGTTTTCGGCAATGCTGCCTTCAAACAAAACCGCCTTCTGCATTACAATGCCGATTGTATCCCGCAGCTTTGTTAAATCATAATTTCTTACGTCTTTCCCGTTTACCAGTACCTGCCCGGCGGAAACGTCATAAAAGCGTGGAATCAGGCTGACCACCGTGGATTTGCCGGAGCCGGTTCCCCCGATAATACCTATTGTCTGCCCTTTTTTTACGGTAAAATCAATATCCGAAAGGGCTTCCTCCCCACTTCCTGCATAAGCCATGGAAACATGGGAGAACTGCACGGCAGCGTCTGTATCATTTTGTGTTTCCTCCACGGGATTTTCGGGAGACACAAGGGAAGATTCCAGTTCAAAAATTTCTTCAATCCGGTTTCCGCAGGCAACTGCCTTGTTTACGGAAATAATCAGATTTGCCAGCTTTATTAACTCCACCAGAATCTGCGACATATAATTGTATAATGCGATAACCCCGCCCTGCGTCAGCAGTCCTTCATTCACCTGTCTGCCGCCGGTCTGGATAATTGCAATGATAGCAAGGTTTACAATTACATAGGTCAGCGGGTTCATCAGTGCGGAAAGTCTTCCGACCACCATCTGCATCGTGGTCAGGTGTTCATTTCCCGCCTTAAATTCCTGCTCCTCTTCTGCTTCTTTATTAAACGCGCGGATTACGCGGACACCCTCTAAATTTTCCCTCGTATGAAGCAGCACATTGTCCAGCGCACCCTGCACTTTTTTAAACAGCGGAATGCTGAAATACATAATGGTAAAAATAACAATGGACAAAAGGGGAATCGTAACCACAAAAACAAGGGCGGATTTTACATCCACGGTAAACGCCATGACCATTGCGCCGGCTACGATAAAAGGTGAGCGCAGAAACAGGCGCAGCACGAGGTTCACCCCTGACTGCACCTGGTTGATATCGCTGGTCATCCGGGTGATTAAAGTTGCGGTTCCGACCGTATCCATTTCCGAAAAGGACAGGGACTGTATATGCGAAAACAGCGCATGCCTTAGTTTCGTGGAAAACCCAACCGCTGCTTTTGCGGCAAAATACTGTGCCGTAATGGAACAAATGAGCCCGACCAGTGCAAGCACAACCAGAACCGCGCCCATTTTATAAATATAAGGACGATGGTTTTCCTTAATCCCGTAATCAATCATGGATGCCACAACAAGCGGCACAATCAGTTCAAAAGACGCTTCCAGAAGTTTGAATAACGGCGCGAACACGCATTCTTTTTTGTATTCTTTTAAATATACCAGCAGTTTTTTCATGACAAAAGGTTCCTTTCTCCATTACCGGTTTTTACTGCAGGATGCTGTGCAGTATCTCAAGGAGCGCCTGCGGCATAAAAGGCTCCACAAGATAATCTTCAACCTGCATGGCATTTATCTTTTCGATTATCTTTACCGATTTATCATCTGTCAGAAATACGACCGGAATATCAGAAGATTCCCGGATTTTTTCATAAACTGCAAACCCGTCCATGTCCGGCATCTGAATATCCAGAAGTACAACATCCATCCTGGTTTCCTGCATCCGCTTAAGCGCGCCTTTTCCTGAGGATTCCTTATAGACTACATAATATTTCTCATCCTTTAAGGTCTGCTCAATCCTCGCCAGATTTTCCGGCGAATCATCCACCGCCAGAATATGGATTTTTCTGGCAGTGTCCTGGCGCATTTTATATTCCCTGTCCTCATCTATCATTTCAAGCATAAGATCTGCGATTTTTGGGTCAAACTGCCTGCCCTTTCCATTTTCAATTTCCGCACGCACCTTTTCCTGCGGCATGACCTGGCGGTAGCTTCTGTTGGAAGTCATGGCATCATATGCATCCGCCACACCAATAATCATTGCCACTTCCGGTATATTATTCCCGGAAAGCCCGTCCGGATAACCATTTCCGTCATAACGTTCATGATGCCATTTTGCCGCCTTTGCAATCATGTCATTCTCCCGGATATCCCTTAAAATACAGTACCCGGCTACAGGATGCAGCTTAATGTACTCAAACTCCTCTTCCGTAAGGCGCGCCGGTTTATTGATGATGGTATCGGGAATATGGATTTTCCCCACGTCATGCAAAAGTGCCGCGCTGTATATTTCCTGCTGTTCCTCTTCATCCTTTCCCATACGCTTTGCAAGGGCTTTTGCATATTTTGCGACCCTCTGCGAATGTCCGTTGGTATATCTGTCCTTTGCGTCTATCGTGCGCGCAAGGGTGCGCAGAATCGTTTCGTTAAGCTTTTCCACATTCTGCCTGCTCTCTTCGGCATTTCGCATGTGTATGCCAATCGTGCGGAACGCGCGTGTACAAAAATACACGATCAGAACAAAAACCACCATGCACAATGCAATGTTCTGGTACAGGATATCCCGTATTTCACGAAACATCTTCGTATTGCTGACCACCATGATTACATACCAGTCATCCATCACCTGGTCTGTAAACACAGTACATTTTTCCCCATTCAGCTTAATTTTAAAAGTACCGTTTTTACCGCTGTAAACTTTTTTGAGCAGGGTGTCCATCTGCGAATTCTTCTGGTAATTTTTACCACGTTCCGTCTCATCAAAATGCGCTACTACCAGTCCTTCCCTGTCTATAACAAATCCATATCCCATCCCGTCCATGTTGATGCTCTGCGTAATAATCTGCACCTGCTCCAAAACAATGTCGAGGGAAATCACGCTCTCCCTGTCGTACAGAAGCTGGCTGACGGAAATCATGACTGTACCGGTCTGTGCGTCCAGGTAAGGAGATACCACTGTGGGCTTTCCCCCTGCCTCCTGTGCCGCAATATACCATTCCCGTTCCTGCGGAACATAGTCCTCATCCGGCTCCCAGCCAATTCCATCCAGATATTTTCCCTGAAACAGACCATAGATTCCGGTAAAATTCGGATCGATTTCTTCTTTATAGCGTTCTGATTCCTCCAGAAGAAACGATTCAATCGCATCCGCCGGCGCATTCTGCTGCATCATATATTCTACCGTAATCGCCGTTACCTGTAAAACATCCATCCCCTTTGTAATATAGCCGTCAAGCTGCTCCGTCTCCTGCGTCAGGGAACTTTTCCCCATTGCAATCAGGTTGGAAACTGCATTGGAATAAAAAGAAACAAACGTATAAGCTACCAGTGCGACAAGGGCAACCAGTGTAAAAAAAACTGTAAAAATATACTGCAGCTTCTCCTGATGTTTCATATATTTTATTATCCTTCCTTTTTTACGAACTGTTGTAACTATTCCCCAGCTTTTGACATTGCAAATCCAAAGTCACCCCAAAAGAATACCGGAACCTACAGGGTAAAGTTTCCAATATTCTGCTCCAGTATGCCCGCCGTTCCTTTCAAATCAGCCGCGGACTGCTCCACTTCCTTAAAATGCTCCGATACATCAGAAATTATCCTGCTCGTTTCCCTGGTATTTGTCACATTACTTTCCGCAATACCGGACAGTCCTGAAATCATACTGACCATTTCTATTCTTGCCTGTTCAAGTTCCTGCGTCTTTTTCTCAATACTTCTGATATTCTGAATGGAAACCTGTATTTCCCCCATGACCTCATCAACGGATTCCTCTGTGCTTAAGATATACTGGTTCTGTTTTTCTATGACTTCCTGCATATGCTGCATGGCTTCCACAACCTGGGCTGCATTGGTAATCAGCGTATTTACAATCTGCCCGATTCTGCTGCTGGCGCTGTCGGACTGTTCCGCCAGCTTCTGGATTTCATCCGCAACAACGGCAAATCCCCTTCCGGCCTCCCCTGCCCTTGCCGCTTCAATGTTTGCATTCAGGGAAAGAAGGTTTGTCTGTCCTGCCACATCAGAAATAAATCCCGCCGCCTCATGGATGGACTGCGCTGATTCGTTAGTCTGTGCGGTCAGTTCCGCAATCACCCTGACCACCCTTCCAACTTCTTCATTGATTTCCTTTAACTCATCAATTGCGGTTCCGGTTCTGTCACTGCACAAAAGCATATTGTCGGCACTTTTGTTTAATGCTTCCGCTTCTCCTCCTGTTTCTATAATCAGGTTTCCCATATTTGTAATATTGTCCGATGCATCCTTTGTGTCCGATGCCTGGGAAACCGCCCCTGTCGTAATCGTGTCCACTGACTGCAGCATATAGCCGATGTTTGAAAACGTCTGCTCGGACGTCTGCTCCAGAGCATTGGAAGCATTGATCAGCTGGCTTGCACTGTCGCTGATTCCGCCGATGATATTGCGCAGCTCAGACTGCAGTTTGCTGATTGCCCTCGCCAGATCCCCTATTTCATCCCTGCGCTGCAGATGCTTTTGGCTAAGACTGATGTTCAGTTTTCCGGATGCCACTTTCTCCACACTGCTGATTTCCTGCCTCAGCGACTTCGATATGGAGTTTGCCACAAGACCGGAAACAGCTATACCTGCCAGCGCAATCAGTACAACAACCACAAGCATATAAAGCACTGCACTAAACACGCGGTTTATGGTTTCATCTTTGTTGACCCCGGCGAACACCATGCCGACCGGCTCCTGCCCTTTTTCGTTCTGAAATACGGGCACATAATACCCGTAATACATTTCACCGTTTATGGATACACTTTTACTGAAATACTCCTGCCCTTTTTTTAATACCTCTTCTTCAATTTTTTTCCCGGCGGGACTTCCAAGGATACGGGTTCCGTTCTGCTCCTTTACAGATGTCATAATTCTTTTTGTCCCATAGAAAAAAGTAACCTCCATTCCGGATTCTTCCCGTATGGTATCCAGCAGCTTTTCCGAACGGGTAATATTATACCCGCCCTTCCAGATTTCCCCTTTGTCCGTTTCAGTATAAGAACCGGAATTCTGGTCATAGGCTGCAAGTGTCGCGGAAGCGGTTCCCCGCAGGGAGCTTTCCACCTCGTTAATAATGGATACTTTTAAAGACGTCAGTGCTATAATAACAATAAAAATTCCAAGAATACTGATTGGCAGTAATGCACACAACAGCATTTTTTTGCGGATTGTTAATTTCATTACATCTTCCTCCTTTTGGTATCGCCCCTTCGCTACGCTCAGCGGCATGCGTCGGAAGGCATTTTACCGCTTAATCTACAACGACAACATTTTCATAGTACCAGTTTATTCCGCCGGTAATCGTGCCATCGTCCAGTGTTGCTCCCTCGCTTCCAACCACTTCGCCTGTACTGGTCTTTAATTCCCCGTCAAAAACATTACTGCTGCCGTTTAAAATAGCAGCCTCCGCCTCTTTTACCTTTTCCTTTGTTCCCTCTGCACAAAAGGAAGCCGGCTCCGTCAGTTCCACCAGTCCTTCTTTCATTCCGCCGTAATAATTTTCGCCCGTCCATGTACCGTTTATAATGGAATCCACAGCCGCCGTATAATAAGCGCTCCAGTTCCAGAGTACGCTGCAAAGACATGTGTCCGGGATTTCCTTGCTCATATCGGAGTTGTAGCCGATTCCGTATACACCGTATTCCTGCGCCATCGTCAGCGGATACGGAGTATCGCAGTGCTGTGCCATGACGTCGCAGCCCATATCCAGCAGTTTTTTGGATGCCGCTTTTTCTTTGTCCGGGTCATACCAGCTGTTTGTAACTGACACATAAACTTTTGCAGACGAATTGACGGATGCCACCCCGATGGCAAACGCATCAATTCCTCCCGTCACTTCTGAGTTGGCAGAATCCTGCGCCGCCACATATCCGATTTTGTTGCTTTTGGTATTCATTCCCGCCACAATCCCACTTAAATATCTCGCCTGGTAAATGCGTCCGAAATAATTATTGAAATTTTTACCGTTTGACATATACCCGGTGCCATGGGAAAAATAAATATCCGGATACTTTTCCGCCATTTCAGCCGTCGCTTCCATATAGCCCCAGCTTGTGGTAAAGATGACATTACAGCCGTCTGATATGCATTCTTCTATCGCTTTTTTTATTTCCTCTGTATCCTCATCGCCTACAATCTTTCTTTCAACCTGATCCTCTGACAACCCGAGATTGCTCTGCATTCCCTGTATTCCAAGATCATGCGTATACGAATATCCGCTGCCCTCCGCCGGATCGGCAATATACAAAACACCTGCCTTAATATCCTCTTTGGGAATCCCTTTTCCGTTTTCCTCCCGCAAACCGCCGCTTTCTGACGTGATACTGTCTGCCTCTGTGGTTTCATATCCTTCATTTGTCACATAATCGTCCACTGCAGCTTCCCCACAGCCGGTAAGGCTTCCGGCTGCCAAAAGTCCGGCCAGTAATAATTCCATGATTCTTTTTTTCATGTGTATTCTCCTTAATTTTCGGTTTTAATGAAACACGTCAGAAAGACCTATGCGTTTTTCAGTGTTTTTCCAACAGAAACCTCATCTTTTTGTATAATCTTTCTTCCGTCGGACAATGTAATCTCAGTCTGTACCGTAACCGTTTTGATATTGACGGATTCACCGGCGGCAAGCTTGTAACTGCCTGTCTCGTTCTCTTCCCCGGTCACAACACAGGATACAATCTCCCCGTTTGCATTTTCCACGGCAAGACAGTCCCTTGCAAGCTCCAGCGCGGTTTTACAGGATACGGATGCCGTCGTGCGCTTTACCACAGTTTTTGATATTTTCCGGCTGTCTTTTACCTGCAGACTGGCAGTAAGCTCTGCCGGCAGATAGGAGCTGGAATCTGTCCGGTAGTATTCAAGCCTGATGGTGTAGGTTCCCATTGCAGCCCTGGTACATATATTTCCGTCAAGGTTTATTCCCTTTAGTTCCACCCAGCCGCCTGCAGTAACCCCTGCCGCTGTGCCGTTCTTAAAACCGCCCTTTGTCAGGTCATTTCCATAATAAAGCCCGTCTTTTGTAACCGTGGCTGCATAAATGGGCACATAATTGTAAAAGACCCCTCCGCGGTATTCTGCCAGCCTTATATTTACTGACTTTTCACTGACAAGCTCTGTCTCTGTCAGTCCGTCTGTAACCGCAAGATCCAGGACGGGCTGATCCAGCAGGACCCTGTAGGTTACCAGTCCGTTTACCGGAACATCCCTTACCTCGACTGAAAAATTACCAGATGCCTTTTTTTCTCCCATGGTAACAGTCAGCGTATAGGAATAAACCCCTGCCGGAACATATGCAGCACGGATTATAATTTTATGGCTCTTTGTGTCATATGAAACAAGGTTACTGTTTTTGTATGTACTGTTGTCCGTAAACTGTGCTGTTTCCCCGCTTAACGGATACCCGTTCCCATACTGGTCAATTCCCTGCACTGCAATTGTTTCCTGGTAGCCGGTCGCCCATGTATTTGATATTTCCACCTGGGTTCTGTCAAACTTAAGTTCCTGCAGTCCAAAAGCCTCCACCACGGTAACCTCATACTGGTAGGTATATTCCTGTTTTGCATAAACCGCAGTTACAAGAATGGTTACCGTACCGGTTTTTACCGCGGTCACTTTAGCCGTACCGTTTCCCTGCATATTGATAAAGAGCGTATCCGGGTCGGAAGATTCCATCTGGATGCTTTCGTATCCGATCTCACTTCCGTCCTCGTCCAGCGCAGAAAAATGTGCATAATAACTCTGCCCTGCTGCCGTCTGTAAATTATCCTTATAACCGGATGCGGTATAATCCGGCGTTCTATCCGAGGTAGTCAGCGTAAAGTGCGTATTGTTTGAAGTATTTGCCGCCACGCAGGTAAAACTCCCGGATGCGGTAAGAAAAATGCCGTTTTCTTTATCCGCATAGGTCATGGAAATCGTACCGGTATCCCCGGTCTTCTGCATAAAGACTTTTTTATCCTTCGTCAGATAGCCGTTTGTAATCTTATAATCATTCTCGTTAATCTCCGCCCTGTTTTTACATGCCGCCTTTACATCAATTCCGTTTTCATCATACAGCGCATAATCAATCGCGGTTTCTTTATTAACAGTAATTTCCTTTGTAAGAATCTCAAGCCTTTCCGGCTTTCCAATATGTGCCGTAAAATGGTAAGTCATCGCACCGTCCGTTACGGAATATCTGGAACCATCCTTTAACAGGGACTGTGTGGTAAGGGTAACGGCAGTTCCATCTTTTGAAAAAGCCATGGACTTTATTACAATTGATGCACCGATGGAATTTTTTATGGTAAAATCCCCCTGTTTTACCAGTCCCCTCGCACTGCTGGAATAAACCGCCTCAATTTTGTCTGCCGCAGTCTGTTTCACACTTAACATGGTATTGGAAACGGTCACGGTCCGGCTTGCCGCCTTAATTATTTTATTATCAATTTTTGCCTGTATGGCAATGGTATAATTCCCCTCTTCCCCCGGCGTGAATTTTCCGGTCTTTGTCATGCATGGCAGAACGTTTCCTGCTTCGTCCATGGCAATCCATTCGTTTCTGGAAGTGGCGTTTGCCGGGGTAATCTTATACTGGAACTGATAGGATTTTCCAATCAGAAGCCTGCCGGATGCCGCCGCATTGTTTACAATCTGTATTTTTGTCGGGCAGACCTTAATTTTTGCCGCAGGCGCAGACAGCGTATTCAAAAGTTTTCCTGCCTTTGAATATACCTTTGCAGTCAGCTTAACGGTCTTGTTCTTTGCCGCCGTCTGGCCTTTTGTTATAACGGTCAGCTTATTTGTCACAGAAGTTTTGCTGACCTTCGTGCTGGTTTTATTCAGTTTCACATAGCTTTTTCCTGATCCTGAAACACTCCATTTCACCTTCTGGCCTTTTGTCAGATTCTGAATGGTATAAAGATAGACTCCTTTATTGGAATCATTCTCATACAATGCCGTATATTTCTTTGTAAATTCTGGTTTTGCTGCTGCATGTACCGAAACCGGCACCACAGTAAAAACCAGTGCGAACACACAAAAAACTGCAATTAATTTCTGGAATTTTCCTGGCTGAAACATATATAATCCTCCCTTTTTTGTTATCCCTCTTCCCGCCTGCGCAGGATATCGTATTCATCCATTTTTTCCCCGACGTCCACATAAAAAACCTGCTGGGGATGCGGACAGGAATCCATGGGATTTCCCCCTTCATCCTCCATGGCCCGGACCGTCGCTTTCACATTCCTGCCGTCCGGTTTCATAATTTCGATTTCCTCTCCCACACTGAACTTATTGCGCTGCTCAATCCTGTACATTCCTTTGCCGTTTTCCGCTCCGGCAGTTCCCAGATATGTGTATCCCCTTTCGTAGGTATTGCTGTCGTAAATCTGTGCCTCCTCTGAGGGCTTCCCGTAAAAAAAACCGGTTGTAAACTGTCTGTAGGTACAGCTCTTAATCTGCTCCAGGTACCACGGTATATTTTCTTTATATTTCTGCGGGCTTTCCAGGTAACTGTCAATTGCCTTCCGGTAGGTTCTGGCGACGGTCGCAACATAAAGAGCCGTTTTCATGCGTCCTTCTATCTTAAAGCTGTCAATGCCCGCTTCCATCAGATCCGGAATATGTTCAATCATGCACAAATCTTTTGAATTAAAAATATATGTTCCCCGGTCGTTTTCATAAACCGGAAAATATTCCCCCGGTCTTGTTTCCTCCACCACCGAATACTTCCAGCGGCACGGATGCGTACACGCCCCCTGGTTGGCATCCCTTCCGGTAAAATAATTGGAAAGAAGACATCTTCCGGAATAGGAAATGCACATCGCACCATGCACAAAAGTTTCTATCTGCAGGTCATCTGGAATATTAGCGCGGATTTCTTTTATTTCCGCAAGGGAAAGCTCCCTTGCCGTAACCACACGGGTTGCACCCAGCTCCTGCCAGAACCGGAATGTCCCGTAATTCGTGTTATTGGCCTGTGTGCTGATATGGCGGTCAATACCGCATACCTCACCCGCAATTGTAAAAACAGCCGGATCTGCAATAATCAGCCCGTCCGGTTTCTCCGGCTGCATACAGTCCAGCTCCATAAGATATTTTTTTACCCCGTCAAGATCATAATTATGCGCAAGGATATTGACGGTCACATACACCTTTACGCCGTATTTATGGGCAAAGACAATCCCTTTTTGCATTTCCTCCATGGAAAAATTCCTGGCTTTTGCACGCAGCCCGAATGCGCCGCCGCCAATATAAACAGCGTCCGCACCATAAATAACTGCTATTTTTAAAACCTCCAGACTGCCCGCCGGAACAAGTAATTCCGTTTTTCTCATATCCGCTCCTTTACTTTTTCGTAACTATTCAGAACCCCGCCCCGTACATTTGCAAAACCGCACGACCAGTCGTGCTTTCCATGTAATAAGGAGGGGCCCGTCTTGCGGGAAGATTCCTTATTACCTGCCTCTTTTTACTCATATACGGGACGGTGGCTCTATTCGAGCCACCCTGAAATAAGATAAACAGACTCTTACATGCAGGCATGACGATTCTGTTTATCTTATTCCAGGGGGTTCTGAATAGTTACACTTTTTCAGTTACACAAATTCCGTCACCAGCCGGCAGAACAGACGTCACCAGGTCACTCCGGTGCGTCAGTTCATAAAGATATTCCCGCATCCTATGGTAAATGGTACGGTTTCTTCTCGGGATAATATAATGGGAATCAAGGATATCCCCGTCCTGCAGTACATTGTCGGAAACAAGTGTCCCGCCCGTATTTAAAAGCCTTAAAACATCCGGCAGGAATTTAATGTACTGCCCCTTTGCCGCATCCATAAAAACAAAATCAAACGGCTCATTCAGGGTTTTCAAAACCTCTGCGGCATCCCCCTTAAGGAGGGTAATCTGCGCTTCTTTTCCCGCACGTTTAAAATTTTCTTCTGCAATGGGAATTCTTTTTTCATAGTTTTCTATTGTGACAATCTCACTCTGCGGCGCATATTCCGCCATAAGAATTGCAGAAAACCCGACCGCGGTTCCCACCTCAAGGATACGTCCCGGTTTTTTCATGGCGAGAAGAAGCCTTAAAATGCTCTGTGTCTCCTTACGGATTACAGGAACAAAGCTTTCGAGTGCCTCCCGCTCGATTTCATCCAGAATATCCGTGTTCCCACTGTAAAGGGAATTGATATATGTAACCAGACGTTTCTCCAAAATCATATATTGTACCATGCCGCAGGCGTGGTGCCATTTGTGACGCGGTTTTTGCGGCACAAATAAAGATTGAAAAAATACCTACAGCTTTTATCCTTTCCAATATCTTTTTTCAATCTTTATTCCGCCTCCGTACCTGTAAGATCTGCAGTTTCTGAAAAAAGGCGGTAACCATAATCATAGCCGATATGGCACAGCATAACTGTGCCATATACCAGCAGTAACAGTATCATAATAAAAAATAAGAATTTAATTCCTGCAAACAAATATTTATTCATTTTGCAACAGCCCCTTTTTATACTTCCATAATAATCGGCATGATCATCGGGCGTCTTTTCGTTTCCTTCCAGACAAAATCCCCAAGGGCGTCCTTGACCTCATTTTTTATTTTGCTCCAGTCCGTAATATTATGGTCCATACAGTATTCCATTGTATGGTCAAGTACTGTCTTTGCCTCATCCATCAGGCTCTCGGAATTCCGCACATACACAAATCCCCGGGATACGATATCCGGTCCCGAAAGAACCTGTCCGCTTCCGTTTTCGAGCGTCATCACAACAATAATGATGCCGTCCTCCGCCAGTCTCTGGCGGTCGCGGAGTACAATATTGCCGACATCCCCCACGCCAAGTCCATCCACCATGATGTTTCCGACCGGAACCTTTCCCGTAACCTGCGCACTGTTTTCATCAATTTCCAGCACATCCCCGGAGGACAGGATTTTTATATGGTCGCTGTCATAGCCAAGTTCCGCCGCAATCTTGGACTGCGCGACAAGATGCTTGTATTCCCCGTGTACCGGAATCGAATACAGCGGATTTACAAGGGAATAAATCAGTTTGATATCCTCCTTGCAGGCATGTCCGCTGACATGCACATCCTCAAAAATCACATCGGCGCCCTTTCGCATCAGTTCATTAATTACATCCGTCACGGATTTCTCATTTCCCGGAATCGGATGGGAGCTGAACACAATCGTATCTTTTGGCTTAATGCTTACCTTCCGGTGCATTCCTGACGCCATGCGCGAAAGTGCGGCCATGGACTCTCCCTGGCTTCCCGTCGTGATGATGACTGTCTTTTCATCCGGATAATTTTTGAGCTGTTCCGTATCTATTAAAATATTATCCGGCAGGGAAAGATAGCCAAGCTCCGATGCAATGGAAATAATATTAACCATGCTCCTGCCTTCAATTGCCACCTTGCGTCCGAACTTGTCCGCAGAGTTTATAATCTGCTGCACCCTGTCCACATTGGATGCAAAGGTTGCAATAATAATCCTTGTATTTTTATGCTCAGCAAATATATTATCCAGCGTTTTTCCCACGGATTTTTCAGAATCCGTAAATCCCGGCCTCTCGGCATTGGTACTGTCGCAGAGAAGCGCCAGTACGCCTTTTTTTCCGATTTCGCCGAAGCGCTGCAAATCTATGGCATCCCCGAATACCGGTGTGTAATCCACCTTGAAATCGCCGGTATGCACCACGATTCCCGCCGGCGAATAAATGGCGAGTGCCGCTGCATCCTGAATACTGTGGTTGGTACGGATAAATTCCACCCTGAAACACCCAAGGTTAATATGCTGTCCGTATTTTACTACTTTGCGCTTTACTTTTTTTAACATATCATGCTCTTCCAGCTTATGTTCGATGATGGCAGTCGTAAGCCTTGTCGCATAAATCGGCACGTTTACTTCGCGCAGCACATAGGGAATCGCACCGATATGGTCCTCGTGTCCGTGTGTAATGAAAAAGCCCTTTACTTTTTCGATGTTGTCCTTTAAGTAAGTGATATCCGGAATAACAAGATCAATCCCGTACATGTCATCCTCCGGAAATGCAAGACCACAGTCCACAACAATAATACTGTCTTCATACTCAAAGGCAGTAATGTTCATCCCAATCTGCTCAAGACCTCCCAGAGGGATAATCTTAAGCTTACTATTCTGTTTTTCCTGTTTTCTCATATAACCTCCATGATTACAATGCGCTTTGCTTCTCTCCGCTCTAATACAAAAGCTGTGTTTCTTCGTCAGCAAGTTCAGCAAATATTTTCGCAATCGCAGAAAATTCAGTATCATTTTCCACCATCTCGTAAAATACTTCCTCAGCCTGTGTTTTTATTTCTTTTAATATATATGCTTCACTGTCTCCGCTCTCACTGCCATCTGAGACAAGTAAATACTTAACTCCGTTCAGCTGGGTTTCCCCTTCCACTGCAAATTCCGCCACTTCCTGTGTGTCAGGATCGGTAAACTGAATCTTCTCCATTTTTCACTTCTAACCCCTTAACCTTTCTGCTTCGATTTATAATCCAAATATCCCTGCAGGATAAAAACTGCAGCAATCTCATCTACATAGTCTTTTCTTTTTTCACGGCGGATGCCCATTTCCATCATGGCATTGTCTGCCGCAACAGTCGTCAGTCTTTCATCCCACAAAACAACGGGAAGATTACACCGATTTTCGAGCATTTCCTTAAATTCATTCGTCTGCTCACATCGGCTCCCTTCCGTATTATTCATATTTTTAGGGTAGCCAAGTACTATGGTTTCTACCCCATACCTGCCTACCAGCTCTTCAATCCGTGCCAGTGTCTGTCTAAGCTTCGACGGTGACTTTCTTCTTATAATCTCCACTCCC